>DASXEJ010000382.1 GCA_036490175.1 Pirellulales bacterium
GCCGTGCTTGCTATGAAACTCTCCAGGCCGCACCAGCCACCGCTGCCGACCCGCAAAGTCGTAAGCCGCCACGACGATGTCGTCCTTCGCCAGAAACGTGACGTAGACGCTTTCGCCATCGGTCGCCGGGGTGCTCGAGGCGTGGCTGTTGAGCTCGTGCTTTTCCTCAAGCGCCGCCGTGATCACCGTCTGCTGCCAAAGCGTTTGCCCCGACTTTCGGTCAAGGCACATCAACACTCGATCGCCCGAATCCACGAGGCAGGTAAGGAGAAAAATGCGATCCTGCCAGACAATCGGAGACGCATGGCCGATGCCCGGCACTGCGATTTTCCAAGCGATGTTCTCTTGAGCGCTCCAATGGATCGGAACGTGTTGCTCCTCGCTGGTACCGTCACCGTGCGGCCCGCGCCAGCAGGGCCATTCTGCAGCGCTCACGACCGTTGTCGCGCCAAGAACGATCAAGAAGAAGACCGACCATGCGAATCGCAACATAAGGCAGGTTCCGGCGGGAGAATGGTTCGCGGCGAGTGCTACTAGCGTAGTACCCTCGCAAGGGCTTGGCAACATTCGGGCGGAGCGTCGCTGGACCTGGCTGCTCCGGTTCGTCTCGCGCGCGTCGTGTCGCATGCTTGCGCCCCGGCCGGTACAGCAAATCGATCCGAGTCGTCGCAGGCGCGTTTGGTATCCTCGGGTCGCAGCGCAAATGGTCGATCAGTCCTCCATTGCCATTCGGCATTCGTGGGCTTCCCCATCGAAGAACGTCGCTCTATTCCGCGCGGAAGCTCACCGCGCATCAAGGTTGGTGGCGCCGGCAAAAAGCTGTCGAAATCTCCATCGCACTGCTCGTTGCCCGCGACTTGACCGGGCCCAATGGATCGGCGACAGTAACGATGTCGACTTGCCCACGGCTTGGCTATCTCGCGTGGGACCAATCGGCGAATTCGCGCTGACCAAACTCCCCTGTCCCGCGCCTTGGCGCAGGGCGCGGATGTTACGACCAGTCGCTTTGCTGCCCGCAGTACAACCACGCCGTAAACCTTCCCTGCCGCGGACCTTTCTCACGGATCGATCTCGAATGGTCAAACCTATCTTGTGCGTTTTTGGATTCACGATTGCTTCGATTCTTTCGGCCACCATCACGGCGCAGGCAGAGAACTGGCCACAGTGGCGTGGGCCGCGCGAGGACGGCACGAGCCTGGAAACCGGCCTGCCGACCAGTTGGAGCAAGACCGAAAATATTGTCTGGCGGATGCCGCTGCCGGGGCCTGCCGGCGCCTCGCCGGTGGTGTGGCAGGATCATATCTTTCTCACCAGCGCCAAAGATCGCGATCTGGTGCTGATCTGCGCCGACACCAGTGGCAAGATCCTGTGGGAGCGAGTAATGGCCACGGGAGACAAGGAAGTCCGCGGCGACGAAGGTAACTCTGCTTCTCCATCGCCAGCGACCGACGGCAAGCACGTGTGGGCCATGATGGGCACGGGCGACCTGGCCTGCTACGACTTCGCCGGCAAGGAAATCTGGAAATACAATCTGCAAGATCGTTATGGACCATTCAAGATTCAGTTCGGCATGACCTCGACCCCCGTGCTGGATCGCGATCGGTTGTATTTGCAGTTGCTACATTCGGCAGCGGCGCTAGTGCTGTGTCTCGACAAGGCGACGGGGGATGAGATCTGGAAGCAGAACCGCACGAGCGACGCCCGCGCGGAGTGTGAGCACTCTTATGCCTCGCCGATCATGTATCGGGATCACGATCACGAGTACTTGATAACTCATGGCTGCGACTACGTGGTGGCCCATCGCCTGGCGGACGGCGCCGAACTTTGGCGATGCGGCGGCCTAAACCCCAAGGGGCGCTACAATCCCACGCTTCGATTCGTCGCCTCACCCGTAGCGGCCGAGGGTTTGGTTGTCGTGCCCAGCGCAAAAAACGGTCCGGTGCTGGGCATCTCGCCCGACGCCAGCGGTGATATCTCGGAAACGCAAGAAGGTCACGTCTGGACGCGTACGGAAAACACGCCCGACGTGCCGTCCCCCGTGGTACACGACGGCTTGGTCTATCTGTGCCGTGAAAACGGCGTGCTGATTTGCATGGACGCCAAGACCGGGCGAGAATTGTACCAAGAGCGTACGCACACAACGCGCTACCGGGCGTCGCCCGTTTATGGCGACGGCAAGGTATACCTGACAGCCCGCGATGGCGTTGTGACCGTGGTCAAGGCGGGGCGCACGTTCGAGGTGTTGGCTACGAACACGCTGGGCGAAGAGAATGACGCGGTGTCGGTTTCGGCTTCGCCGGCGATTTCTGGTGGGCGTATCTACCTGCGATCGTTCGATGCACTGTACGCGATTGGAACGAAGTAAGCGGCGCCTGGGTCGAGAGTAGTTTTGGCGGCAACTTAGCGATTGCAACAACTGCGAGCACAACTTATGAAATCCAGAATCGTCGTTCCCCTGCTTTGTTGCACCGCATGGGCGTTGGTCATAGCCGGCAATCGTGCTGTTCACGCTGACGAAGCGGGCTTCGATGAGATTTTCAATGGCCGCGACATGGTCGGCTGGATGGTCGAAGGAACCAGCACGCGCAAAGAGGGCGAGCAAACCGTCCCGGTGTGGACTGTGGCCGACGGCGAGCTGCGCTGCGGCGGCGGCGGTTTCGGATTCTTGCGGTTCGATCGCGAGGTTTGCGATTTCGTCTTTCAGGCCGAATTCAAGCTAGCCAAGGGGTCCAACAGCGGTGTCGGCATCCGCACGGTGCCTTATCGCAGTGTCCGGCAGACGCGTCCTTCGTTCGCCGCGTATGAAGTTCAATTGCAAGACGACGGCGCCAAACCGCCGGACGAGCATTCCAGCGGCTCGCTCTATCGATACGTGGCCCCCACGGCAAGCGCCGTGAAGCCGGCCGGTGAATGGAACACGGTCGAGATCCGTTGCATGGGACCACGAATCATGGTGGTGATCAACGGCCAGCAAGTTCTGGACGTGGATCAAACGACGGTCGAGCAGATTAAAAACAAGCCCCTTTGTGGCTACGTCAGCCTGCAGAATCACGGCAGCGCGGTGGCTTTCCGCAAACTGCGCTTGAAGACCATCAAGGCCGGCGCGTAAAAGGTGCAGCGCGTACCTGGTGCCAGGCAAAGTGGCACGCTGTGTTCTTGCTGTCGCAAGCGACGCCGGAAGTCTCTGATAAACATGACCCACACGCGGAGCAATACCATGCGCCGACTGCTTTTGGTTCTCTTCCTGTGGGTGGCCCCGTGTATTGCCACGGCTGCAGAACTGGCCTTTCGTACGCAGGAAATCGGAGCAGGGCTGGGCGTAGGATATGCCGTCGCTGTGGTCGACATGAATGGTGACCGAAAGCCCGATGTCGTGGTGGTCGATACCGGGCGGGTGATCTGGTACGAAAATCCCTCCTGGCAGTTGCACACGATCATTGAGGGGCAAACGAAGAAAGACAATGTGTGCATCGCCCCCTACGATATCAACGCTGACGGGCGACTCGATTTTGCGCTGGGTGCGGACTGGCATCCCACCGAGACGCATTCCGGCGGCACGATCCAATGGCTCGAGCGACCCGCGGGAGACAAAAGCGAACGTTGGAACGTCAGCCCGATTGCCGAAGAGCCTACCTTGCACCGCATGCGATGGGCCGACATCGATGGCGACGGGCGTGCCGAGCTGATCGCCGTGCCGCTGCAAGGGCGCGATACCAAGGGGCCGGATTGGGATGGGCACGGCGTGCGCATTCTGGCTTTCCACATTCCGCCCGACCCGCGCCGCGACGCGTGGCCGGTGGAAGTGCTGAACGAAGACCTGCACGTGACCCACAATTTCTGGCCCACCGATTTCGACGGCGATGGCCAGATCGATATTCTCGTGGCCAGCTTCGAGGGAGTGACACTGCTGAAGCGCGGGGCCAACGGGCGTTGGACGCCGCGACGGATCGGCACCGGCAATCAGACCTCGCGCCCCAATCGCGGCGCGAGCGAGATCAAGTTCGGTCGGCTGGCGAGCTCGCGTTACATCGCTACGGTCGAGCCCTGGCACGGCTTTCAAGTAGTCGTTTATACGCCGCCCAACGCCGGCCAGAAAACGCCGGGCAATGGCGAAGAAAGCGCGACCGACGCTCTGTGGCAGCGCCACCTGCTCGACGAAGAGCTGAAATGGGGGCACGCCGTATCGTGCGCGGATTTAGATGGCGATGCCGACGAGGAATTGGTGATCGGCGTTCGCGACGAACTGAGCGCGACGGCCCGCTGCGGCGTGCGAATTTACGACCCAGCCGATGCGGCGGCCGGACGCTGGCAGCGCAGCGCAATTGATCCGGGGGGCGTGGCCGTCGAGGACCTGGCCGTGGCCGACTTCGATGGCGACGGTCGGCAAGACATCGTGGCCGTGGGCAGGCAATCGCACAACGTGCGCATCTATTGGAATGAGACGTCGGCCAAGAAATAATCGGCGTGCTCAAAATGCAGGCGACAGGCATTGAATCAGCGTCGCTCCAAAGCTCGCCTTACCGGAACGTCGATCGACCGGCCAAGCGGGCCATCCGTTGGCCGAAGTCTGCCGTCCGGGTTGTTCCCAGCCGGTGCTCCGGGTAGTAGAGCCGCCTTACCGCCTGGCAACACTTCGGGCTGCGCGGCAAAGGCAGCCTCGATGCGCTCCTGATCTTCGGCCGACATTCCCATCGCGCGCAGCATTCGGCCTAGCCGTTCCAGCTCGCGCTCTTCTGATTGCCAGGCCTGCTCGAGCGAGCGCAACAGTCCTTCGTCGACCTCTTGCGGCGGCAAAGATTCTTGCTTCTCCATATGCATCCGCATCGCTTGAATCGTTTTGATCGACGCGACCCAAGTTTGTTCTCGCATTTGTGAAGACTTGCCGAGCTGGCGGATCTGACCTTCGACTTGGGCAACTTCATCTATGTTGTTAGCCTCGATTTCCGCCCAAGAAATGCCCAAGCTGTGCAATTCGTCCTCCAACTCGTCGACAATCCGCTGGTCTTGCTCAAAATATTTGCGGGCTTCGTCCACGACGTCCGCCGTCGCGTCGCTACCAGCACGATCCAAGCGGCGCAAGGTATAGCGGTCGCGTTCCAGGGCCACGATCGCCTTTCGCAACAATTCGTCTGTACTGCGCCGTCGTCGGTGACGCTCGTCGATTGATCGATACAACTCTCGGATTTGTCTGCCCGAGGCGCCGAGAACGTGTAGCTGTCGCTCGATCTCGCCGAGGCGGCGCGCTATCACTTCCACTTCGCCGCTCGGATCGGTAACGCGGGTGTTGGACTTGCGCGGAGGTCGCTTCCGCTTCAAGTTGATCCATTCTTCGGTCAACTCGCGCAACAAGGCCGGCTCGACGTGATTGATATCGAATGGCTCCCGCTGGGGCGCAGTGGGTGCCAGTTCCTTGGAAGTGACCTGAAAATTCTGGCTCGCCGACGGCTCGGCGGTTTCCGCCGGCGGGTCTGCGGCAACGCACGCCGCGGCCCTGATTCCCACGATCGCCGCGACGATGTGCAGTGTGCAAGCCAGGCCCGTTCCAGCAAAACCATGCGAGTGCCCACGGAGCATGTTAATTCTCCGCCACAGGAAGCGTTTTTCGATAGAAACATCGCGACGATGTGGACGCAATAGCCCAAGAACCTCCCAGCCCGCTAGCCACCGACAATAGATTGTAGAGCAATCGGCCCCTGGGTTGCTACATCGGGACGGCGAAGCCAGGTGGCGGGCGGCGTGACGTTTTCGAGCCATCGGCGGATCGCGCCCGCTTACTTCTTTTCCGGTTCCCACACGATCGACGTATGACCGGAACCGAATTGAGCGTCGAAATTGACCGGCCGTGGCTTGCCGGGCGACGCGTTGCAGATTTTCAAGCGAGCACCGTCGAACTCGTAGATCCCCAAGATCATTTTTGCCTGGTCGTTCTGGCCGGCCGGTGCCGAGTCGATTTTTTTTAGTTCTTTAGTGGCATCGATTTTGAAAACACCCTGTCCGACTACCTTGGTAAAGCGCGACACAGTGTATTTGTCGCCGGCAACCGTGCGAAACAGGATCTGCGCTTCGTCGTCCGCCAGCTTCGTACCGCTGGTGGTCATCGACGCGACCATCCAATCCCCCTGCATTTTGGCAAGATCGGCGGCACTTGCGTCGTCCTGCGCCACCGCGGCGGGCGCGGTCCCGACAACAAACGACAGGAGCAAAACGTTCGCCAGCATGCAGCACCTAAGATTGCCTGGCCAATGAAACACAAATGATTTCCTGATCGTTGCGGGCAAACACGCAACGGCGGGCAAAAGCCGGGTGCGACCACACTACTTCGCGGCCGCGGGCCGCGCTGTCGGGATCGAGCACGTGTGCCCGATCGATCTCCTCGTAGCCGGCCGGCGAGAGCGAGGCGAACAACAGGTTCCCCTGATCGTTGAACATCACATACCGCCCGTCCTGCGGCACAATGAATACCGTTCCGCAATCTGCCCTGCGGCCCGTGACTGCCGCGTAACTCTGCCAAAGCTGCTCTCCGGTGTCGACGCAAAAGCAACGTAGATCTCCCTGGTTGCCAACCGCGTAACCATATCCGTCCTTGAAAACCGGCGACGCCATGACGGCATGCGCGCCATCCGGGCGTGCCGCGTTGTTGCTGTTCCCTTTCCACACGATCGAGGTCTCATCCGCGGGCGAGACCTTTATCATCATCGGACCGTGATAGAAGCTCGATATGAACAGCATATCGTCGATCTTCTTGACGGTGACGATGTTCACCGCCGGTCGCTGCGGCGGCACACCCTCAGGATAGGCATGCGTCCAGAACTTGCGCCCCGTGGCGAGATCGAGCCCATAGAGCGCTTCGGAGAGCCAGATCACCAGTTGCCGCTTGCCGGCCAGTTCGTAAATCATTGGCGGGCTGTAGCCAATTTCATCGCTCGAAAGGGCCTTCCACACTTCCTCTCCCGAGTGTTTGTTCAGTGCCACGACGGCGCTACCTGCACCACCGACTGTGCAGTACAAAATATCTCCGTCGATCAACGGATGACCGGCGTAGCCCCAGACTGGCACTTCGGTCTTATAGGCGGTGGCCAGATTCTTCGACCAGCGAACCTTGCCGGTGTCGGCGGCGAAGCAGATCAAGTCGCCCATTGCGCCCAGCGTGTAGACACGATCGGCGTCGATCGTAGGTGTGGTGCGCGGCCCATTAGGGTACGAAATCGTGTAGGGGCAATCGTACTCGTGCTTCCAAATCGCGTGGCCGTCGACGGCGCTTAAACAATGAACGCGTTCCTTGCCGAGAATGCCCTGCCGGGTAGCGCGAAGGCGTTGGCCCTGTTCGTCGGTGGCGCGCTCGAGGTCCATGACGTACACGCGGTCGCCAAAGACCGCGGGTCCGGCGTAGCCAATCCCCAGCGGGGCACGCCACAACACCTGCGGGCCACCGGCCGGAAACTTATCGAGCAGGTCGGCCTCATGCCATACGCCATCACGATGTGTGCCAAACCATTGCGGCCAGTCGGCCGCCGACGCCAATCGACTGCTCCCCAAACAGGCGATCGAGATAGACGTCAGTGAAATCAGATACGCGCGCCTCGCCAAGGTAAGCATGAACTGCCTCCACGCGAAAGGATCGAAACGCGAGCGGGCCACAGCATCAGTCAGAACCGCCTCGCTGGCCCAAGACAAATTCTGGCACGACTCAGGATATCCGCGCGATAGCAGAATTGCCACTAAATCCAGCACGCGTTTAACGTCAACTCATGGCGGGGATGACAACTCGGCCACCACCATCGAGTGGACATCCAGCTTATCAACCACCACCTGCTGGCCCGTGGGTGTGTCGAGCAGTTGCAGAACTTTTCCCTCCGGCTCGAGGTGGACGCGGCCCAGCTTGTAGCGGCGATCGAATGTCACGCGAATATCGTGGATGGGCACCACTTCCTCGTGCAATGGTACGTCGTCATTCGGCAATGCATGAAACGCCGTCGTGTTCAGATCGCTGTAAAGATGTACGACCAGCCGTTCGGCATTGCCCGCCTGCTGGCGCATCGTCGTGGCATGCACGCACATTGGCGCGGTAACGATTACCGGCTGCGACGCCGCAGCAGCCCATTGGATGGCATGCTTAAGCACCAGCCGATGGTACGGATAAGCGTACAAGTAGTAGGCCGCGTCAAAGCCGGCTGGCAAGTACACGACCCGGCCTTGGCCCAATTCGTTGGTCACCACGGCGGGTAATTCCAACGGCTGCTCTGCCGATTTGCTGCGCAACGTGCCAATAACGCGGGCCTGCGCTCCGCGGGGAGCGACACGTACCGCGGCCCCCTTGAATGTCACCTGCGTATCGCCGACGTAGGTCTTCATCAAGCCTTCGTTCAACAGCGACTGCGTATCTTGCTTGAAGTCGAAGACATTCTTCCGCTTCTCCCAATAGTCAGCGCCAATGCCTTTGGAGAAATTGACATCGACTTCTTGCGGAGCGGCGGCCGTGGCAGGCAGTCCCTGATAATCGGCGCCAAATACATTCGCCAGTGAAAAGTTATCGCGCGGGTCGCCGAACTCGTTGAACAGCGACGTATCGACCGTGGCCACCAGTCCGCCGCCAGCGCGCACGAAGCCCTCGACCGCCGCCGCTTGCGCATCGTCCAGGCAGGCCGCGTTGGGCAGAATCAATACCTTGTAACGAGCCAGGTCCGTGGGATTAAGGTTCCAATCATTGACGATCGCCACCGGCAGATGCTCTTCGACGGTGGCACGGAAGGCACCAAACACGTGGGCCATATAACGCTCTTCGACCTGGCCGGCCGAGCGTCCGTAAAAGTTGCGCGTGTTGTCACTGAGCAATAGTGCCGCCCAAGGCTCGGGACACTTGTGCGTGATCCACGGCTTGCGACGTTCGATCTCGGCCAGGCACTTGTAGACTTCGTCTTGCAGGTTCGCAGGCTGACCAACGGCCAAACTGGGCTGGGCCCCATACGTGACGGCCAACAGCATGCGACGCAGAATCTCTTGCGGCGGAAAACTGTCCTTACCGTAGGGATTGCCGTGGGTCATCAAGTAAGGCTCGCTGAACGCGACGCGATGATTCGTCGTCGCCCAGATGTAGGCATTGGCAAGGGCCGGCACGATCGTCGCGCCGCGATTGGTTTCGTCCAGCCAGAATTCCTGATCGGGCGCGTCCAATAGCAGGTTCATTCGCGCGGGCATGTTGCGGGGAATGCTAAGAAAATGACCGAAGCGACCGGCGTTCGTCGTCCATGTGACTAACGCTACGTCGGGCTTGATCTTTTTCAGGCGTGTTTGCACGCGGCGAATGCAATCTTCCATGCGGCGATCGGCCCAATGTTGATACCGGCGAAATGCCGGATCGTTCAGATCGGCAGCAGGTATCTCGCCGCCGGTGTCATGACGGAAATTCTCGCGGCAGTGTTGGCAGTAGCAGACGCCCCCGTAGTGCAAGCCGTCGAAGCTAAAGGCGTCGACATCGGGAAACTGCGTGAGAATCTCGGCCAGCACGTCGATGAAAAAATCGCCATAGGGGCCCAGCAGGCAGAGCATACCGCCATGCGGATACTTCACCATGTCGATGCTCGGGATCTGCGTGGTGTTGGTATCGATCCTGCGCCAATCAGGGTGCGTCTCGTACACCTCGCCTTGCAGGCAGGGCGGATAAACGCCTAGGATGCGAACGCCCAGTCGCTTGTATTCAGCGATATCCTTTGCCAAGCGGTCTGGTGGGACATGCGGACTACGTTTCTTAAGCAGCTTGCTGTCGTAGTACGCATAGAACGGATCGACGAAGCCCATCTCGCTCAGGCGCACGCCCGCCGCAGCCGCCCGCGTGCGCTGTTGCGTGTCCATGCCCGAGAGCGTGTAGCCGCAGCCGATGGTTTGCTCGACCCACTCCGGCACGCGAATCTCGTGGAACGGCTCCTTGTCGTAGGGCTGCGGCATGATCAGGTCGCCCCAGATCGACGCGGGCGCAGAGCTCGTCGCGGACGAACGTCGGTCATTCTCATCGGCCCCTGCGAAGTCGTAGGCGCTCGCTGCCAGAATCAGGGGCAAGATGGCAACGCGCAGCGTACAAAATCTCATGGCAGCGAGTCCCCAGGAAGCAATGCGCTGTCGGTTGGCGGCGGAATAACTTCGCGGCCACCTACAGCAAGTGGCACCGGCGGTCGTCGGCGCTCAGAAATAGAAGAGTCACGTCACGCCGAGCCGTGTTCCGTGGTCCCTTCGGTATGTGCCCGTACATCTTCGTTGCCGTGGGACCGGCTTGCAATCAATCCGCGGCCGGGGCGTCGGCCAGCATTTCGGCCAGCAGTTCCATGGGCAGACCGACGACGTTGGACTCGCTCCCCTGCTCGATGTGGACCCAATCGAGTCCGTCCTGATAGCCAAACGCTCCGGCCTTCCCCTCCCAGGCCCCAGTGGCGACGTACGCGGCGATCTTGTCAGGCGAAAGTGCGTCCATGCGCAGCGTCGTCTTGGCCACGCGCACGACCGGCTCTCCGGCGGGAACGCGCCAGATGCACAGCCCGCTATAGACGCAGTGACGCTTGCCTGACAGCAGCGTGAGCATGACCCGGGCATGATCTTCGTCCCGCGGCTTGCCCAAAACTTGGCCTTGGCATTCGGCCACGGTATCGCAAGCCACGATCAACGCCGGGCCGATACGGGTCGAAACATCGGCCGCCTTTTGATACGCCAGGCGCGCCACCAATTCGGGCGGCGATTCGCCACTGCAGACGCCGCATTCGGCCAGTTCGCTAGGCGCTACGACCTCGAAGTCGTAGCCCGCCTCGCCGAGCAATTGCCGGCGGCGTGGCGAGCTGCTGGCAAGGATCAGTTTCGAGCGGTAAGTCGGCGTTGGCATGAGATAAGACGTATGGTCGGTTCTTGGCTAAATGCGGTTATCCCCGAAATGCCAGGGCGGCGCGGGTTTCCGCGACACGGTTCGTGACCACCGGCACTACCGGCATCGGGTCGCCCATTCTACGATTCATACGGTATCCCCGACAACGCACCACGGCGCTCTATGGCCAGCCCCACGATCGAAATCCTGTACGAGGACAATCACCTGTTGGTGATCAACAAGCCGGCCGGGTTGCCCACGATGGGAGTGACGGCCGACCGCGAAAGCCTGCTGGTCCGCGCCAAGGAATACATCAAGCAACGCTACCAGAAACCGGGCAACGTTTACCTGGGGGCCATGAGCCGGCTGGACGCCCCGGTTTCGGGCGTGGTGCTTTTCGCCCGCACCTCGAAGGCCGCGGCACGGATGACGGAGCAGTTCAAAACGCGCACGGTCGACAAGTTGTATTGGGCTCTGGTGGCTGGCGCCGTACAGCCACCTGCTGGACGACTGGTAGACCTCGTCCGTGCCGACGAGCGGCATCGTCGCATGCACCGGACAGCGCTGGCAGGTCCTGGCGTGCAGGAAGCGCGCTTGACGTACCGCAGCCTCGCTTGCCTGGCACCCGGAACGCTTTTGGAAGTCGAGCTGGAAACGGGCCGCAAACATCAGATCCGGCTGCAACTATCCGGCCAAGGTTGGCCGATTCTGGGCGATCGTAAATATGGTAGCCGGCAGGCATTTCCCGTAGGGATCGCCCTGCACAGCCGCCGGCTGACGTTCACGCATCCCACCCGCGACGAGTCGATCGAGTTGACGGCGCCGCTACCTGCGCCGTGGCTGAAGTATGGCGTCCGCGACCGTTAGGACCTTGCCGGATCCTACCTCGGCGGACTAAATCTGGCGACGGATCTACTGGCACTGATAGAATTTACGCTCGACTGACTGCCAACACACTCCCACAACGCGTATACTAGTGGGCAGCAATTCGGGGTAGAGGTATCGATCCCTTTTGCCCCCAGCAGGGTTGTACATGAGAGGATCGTAACAATTCGCCCCATTCTAGCGGCACGTTCGTGACTAGTGATTCCAAAAGCGTGTTTCAACAGGCGGCCTTGGCCAGTGCTCTGCTCACGCAAGAGGAGCTGGACGAAGCGATCGGCGTACTGGCTGCCGGAAGCGCTGGAGATCTGACCGACGAGAAGTTGGCCACCAAGCTCGTCGAGCTAGGGCGACTGAATCGCTGGCAGGCCGAACAACTGCGCATCGGCCAGCGCAAGTTCAACCTCGGCGACTACCACATCATCGACTCGATCGGCCAAGGGGGCATGGGGCAGGTGTTCAAGGCCGAACACGCCATGATGGGGCGGATCGTCGCCGTCAAGGTTTTGCCGCGCAGCAAGAGCACGCCCGAGGCCGTAGCAAGCTTCTTTCGCGAGATGCGCGCCCAATCGCAATTGGATCATCAGAATCTGGTGCGCGCTTATCACGCCGGACACGACGGCAACGTGTACTTCCTGGTCACCGAATTCGTGCCGGGCACAGACCTGAGGCGACTGATCCGCCGGCGCAGCAAGCTCAGCATGACCACCGCGGCTGTGATTATCGGACAAGCGGCCAATGGCCTGGCACATGCCCATAGCCGCGGCCTGATACATCGCGACGTGAAGCCGGGCAATATCCTGGTTACGCCCGACGGTATTACCAAGGTCTCTGACCTGGGGTTGGCCGACTATTTCAGCGACGAAGTGCCCGCGGATGCCAAAGGGGGAAAAATCGTCGGCACAGCCGATTACCTGTCCCCCGAGCAAATCACGATGCCCGACCGGCTCACCGGCGCCAGCGACGTTTACTCGCTGGGATGCACTTTGTATTACGTGGTCACGGGCAAGGTGCCGTTCCCCGGTGGTACGACGCGCGACAAGGCTCGGGCGCATTGCCAATTGCCCCCAATCGATCCGCGGCGATTCAACCCTGAGTTGAGCGACGATTTCGTGGAAGTCATCGCCGACATGATGGCCAAGCGCGTCGAAGAGCGAATTCCCACGGCCGAGGAAGTCGTGCAGCGGTTGGAACTCTGGAGCGGAGATTTCGAATCCGCGGCGCTGGAGATTCGCTCTAACGAACCGATCGCCCCTCCGGTAATGGCGCCGCCGCGTACACGTCCGATTCCGATTCAACTGCGGGATACGGAATCGAACTTCTTGATACAGCCCTTGCAAGAGTCGGGCGGTGCGGAGAGTCCCAGCCAGACATCGGTGGGTACGGCGCCGCTGGTAGCCATCGATCAAGAGACGATCCGAATGCTGGACCCGGAGCCACGCCTGCTGGGGTCGCGCAACGACCTGTCGACGCTCCCTTCCTGGCTGCGGTGGATGATGGTCGTCGCCGCCGTGGTCGCCGTGCTGGCGATCGTGGCTGTCATCGTAAGCGGCTTCTTGCCGCATTAGCTAGCCATCGCGCGTGTAGACCCACGTTCAGGAGCCGTCTTGCGCGGGCGGAGCCGCTTGCGCCGTTTCATCTCCGCCAAGTTCGCGCTCCAAACGATCGATTTGCCGTGAGTCGAGCGTGCGGTTGATCACGGTTTGCGTATCGTCGAACAGCTTGTCGATCTGGCGCTGGGTGCGGGGATCGCCGGTCGCGCGCCGCTGACGTTCGACAAGCAGCTGTCGGGTGAAGTCTTGTTGTGATCGCAGGCGGCGCAACTGCTCGAATAAGAGCTTGGCCTCTTGGGTCTTGCCGGCTTTCATCCGCGAACGGACGCGCGACATTAGCACTTGCCGCCGCGCGATCGTATCGACCAGCTCCTCCTGAAATCCGGCGATCAACCCTTCGACTTGCAGACGCCGATTGTCGTCAGGCATTTGGGCAAGTACCACCGGCGCCAGACCCGGCAGCAATGGGAGCTTCGCCATGATCATTCCGCCGCTTTTCACCAGCAACACCCGCACGCCGCCGTCGCCGGGCGGAATACGCAGATCGCCCCGCGTGTCGGTCGCACCTAGCAACTGAGTTTCCTTCGAGTCGACAGGATGAGAGTAGACCTGATAACCAACAAGCGGCCGAGCTGCCTTGTCCGGAGTGCGCAGCTCTAACGTCGTGTCTCGGTCCGGAAGATGTACGAAGAGGGCCAACTGCTCGGTACTGCGGCGACGCCGGGTGGAGAGCGGCGCGCGCAATCCCGTGATCAGGCGGGCCATCACGTGCGATCCTTCGACGCTTTCACTGATTAGATACGTCCATTCGATCGGCAATACTTTCGGCGCGCGACCTGCCCGTTCGGTCCGGCGCACCACCGGACGAAAGATGCTCTTCTCGGCAACCGTGGCGAGGGACGGATCGCGGGTTGGAACGGCGGCCGCACGCAGCTGCAGCGAGACCTTGTCCCCGGCCACATCTTCGACGCGTGCCAAGGGGGCAAAGGCCGCTAATAGAGTTTGAAAGATCGCATCGGCCAATCGCGCGCGCTGATAGACGCGTGCCGACTGAGGGGCGCTGATGAGTTGCGCGCGTACGTCGAAATCACGAATCGCGACGTCGTACGTGCCCGCTTGGTAGTCCAAGCGTACCAACAGCACTTTGTCGAAGTCGTCGCTGGCGATCGTGGGCAGAATTTGCTCGGCCTTGAGTTCCTGGAAACCATACACAACGGCCTCACGTACGGCAGGTGCCGCCACGGCGGCCGAAAACGTCCACCGCGCCCCCACCACGGCCCAGGCGCGGGCTTCGAGCGCCGCGGTGAGGTTCGTCGACACGTTGCCACACTGCTCAGCCGCGGGCGTGAATGCGATCACGGCGTGTACCCGGTAAGGCGTGAACTCCCACAATGTCTCGTCCGCGCTACAGGTCTGCGCGAGCAGGACAAGAAGTAGGAACGCAAGGCCCCACAACTTTTGCTTCCCGCATGCAACACTGGCCGGGCCACGATGGCTCATGGTTCCACCGCCGGCAGGGGAACTTTGACCTGCCATTGCTCGATGCCCTGGTACAAGCTGGCCGGCTGCGTGGCGACGCCTGACAAGGAATCGTGGTGCGCATAATGCTCCGTCAGTTGCCAGAGTGGCACCACCGAAACCTCGTCGAACGTCAGGCGGTGCAAGTCGTGCAATGCCTGCCGCGCCTCGTTCCAGCCCGTCGCTGTTTCGACCTGGCGCAAGACCACGCTCATGTATGTGCTGGGGCTGCCGATTAGCCCCCCGTCGCCAAACAGGCGCCTGGCTTGGACCAGCGGCTCTTCGATCGCCAGCTCCAGGTAGAGCAAATCGTCCCCTTCTGCCAACTGCGTCGGCTGACCGAGCGGGATCTCACGCAAGTTCACCGTAATGCTGATGGCTTCCAGATTTCTCTGGATGGCCTTGCAGGCGATCCGCGCCACGTCGTCCGCGGGATAGGCCAGTGTTAGCGCGGGCAATTCCTTGGGCGGATCCTTTTCGGTGACCGCGGCTGCGGCTACTTCACGCAACGCCACCGCCGAAAGCGTCAATGCCAGCCGCGGCTCGTAAGAGCGCGGCGCGATCTCGTCGTCGTAGGCATAACCAGCCGGATCGCTCAACGCCGCGCCTTTGGAAAATGGCCCGCTCACCACCTCGCAACCGGGCACGACTTGCTTCTTGAGGATCTCGTCGGTGAGAATCTTGGGGCGATTGATCCCATAGACCAGGGCTCGACGAAAGCCGCGTTGCCGCATGAAGCGGTTTGCAAGATTCGGCAACAGGCAATGCACCGTCGGCACGCAATATCTCTCGACAGAAACGCCGGCCGACGACTTCATCGAGCCGACTTGCCAGGGGTTCAAGCGGTCCACGGCCGTGATGACCCCCAACCGCAAAGCCTCGGCGGCGTCGGCACGCGTGGCGAACAACTGTTCGATGACTCCCTGCGGTTCGGTCGTGGTGCGGGCGAAATACTCCTTGCCCGCCAGGAATGTCGTGCGCTCCGGCGACGAAGACTCGGCCACATACGGCACAACGGAAGGGGGCAGAAGGTGCGACTCCTGATCGCCTCCGACCAGCGGCACCGTCAAAAGCGCCGCAGGCGCCAACTGCGGCTCGTGAAAGTGGACTACCACGTTATTGACGCTGTGGACCTCGATGCTTTGGCATGCTTCGCCCCAGGCCGGCAGAAAATCTGGCCGGCCGCGCTGGGCCAGGGCCAGCAAGCGGCGCGCCACGTCGTAGCCCGACAGTAAGTCCCCCTGTCGCCAGACGATGTCCGGTCTGATATCGATTGCCATACCGCGGCCCAGGTCGGTTGCCTCCCAACGTCCCACGGGGCACAGGTATTCGCCGCCGTTGGCGCCGTAGCCGGTAAACTCGAACAGCTGTCGTGCGATCAAGCGGCGCGTCCGCCGCACCGACCACTGAACCATGAACTCGTCGAGACCCGCTGAATATGGTGCCGTGACGCCCACGACGACATGCGGAAATGTGGCGAACGCTTCCTCGGCCAATTCCTTGCCCCCAGCGGCCTTGGGCCAAATGGCCATAGCGCGGCGCGCCAGCGATAGAGCCTGCTGCGGATTGCCGGCCGACAGGGCATCACGCCCGTCGGCGACAACCTTCATGGCCCGCTCATTCATTTGGGCTTCGAATCGGGCGGCGGTCGTTCCCGCGGGAAACCGCGCGCGCATCTCCTTCACCAGCCGCCGCACCGACGTGTGATCCCCTGCGGCGACGTAATTGTCGATGAGCTTGCCGGTCGAGGCGGCCATCGCCGCCTCGAGCCCCGGTCGTTGCGGCTGCCGGTCGAAGAGCGTACGCAACAGGACGAGCGCGTTTTCGTAGTTTCGCTTGCGTTGCCAATCCTTGGCTTCTTCGTACAAGTAGTCGGCAATCGCGTCGTCAAGACCGACCGCTTTGGGATATTCTCGCCGTAGAAAGGCGTAGAAATCCAGGGCTTCATTGAACTTGGCGGTTGCGACCAGCTTTTTGGCCTGTTCCAGAACCAGCTGATCGAAGGTTTTTACCTCAGCGATATCCTGCCATTGGACGTCGTACTCGTCATCCGAATCCTCAAAACGCCGGATGCGCAACTTGTCGCCACTACGGGGAGCTGCCGGAACCTTTCCACCCGGCAACGTCAGAGGAAGCACCTTGATCTGCGTCATGGCCGTGTCATTGAGGATGACCAGGTCGTAGGGCTCTTGCTCGTAAAAGGGACCAGAGGGCTCCTTCTTCGCGGCGGGTTCATCGTCGGCAGCCCAGGCGCAGGGGCTGCCGATGGCCGCCAGTATCACCAGCGCCGCGAGCCAATGGCCGAGCAGACAGCGCGGTCCGTCGACCAGTTTTCGTGCGCAGCGTTCCAAACCACAACTCCCCGACGGTAGGTTTTCTACGCGTTACTACATGTGTACAGTCGCTTCTCTATTTCGGCTCGGCAACCACGTACAACGTGCCGTCGCTACCGGCAAACAACAATCGATCGTGCCAACGCACCGGCCCCAGTGCGAGCGGTTGGCCGAGCGCGATTTCTGAAACGACCTTGCCCGTGTCAGGGGCTATTCGATAGACGCTGCCGGAATTCGAGCCCGCTACGATCTCGCCGCGCGATTCGAGAGGACTGCCTATCACACCACCGTGCCCAAGCGGCACCTGCCATTTCAGTTCTCCCGTGCCGTCGACACAGGTCAATTGACCAGAGAGTGTCGCCACGAGCACATAGTTGCCGACACGCGTCGGCCCCCACACGGCACGCGCATCCAGCGGCCAGTCCTTGGCCGGGGCCAGGTCGGGCAAGCGAAACGAGATCAAGCGATTTCCGCGATCGACGCCGTAAGCAAAGTTGCCAGCTGACGCCATCGTCGACACGAGCGGCACCGCCAATTCGACAGTCGCGGCCGCTTCGAGATGCGCCCGCGGCGCGTCGGCCACGGCCAGCAGGTACAACTTCGTCGCGCCGTCAGAGATCAATGCCTGCTTGTCGTCGAAAACGGCGGGCTCCGTCCAGGCGACGTCGACCCCCACTTCCACAATCGGCTGAAAAGGCTCGATCAGATTGCGCCCCGTGTCGGGATCGACCAGCAACACCTGCCCGATCTTGGCCGGCACCAATAGCCCCTCGCCAAAGGCAACAGGCTGGGCCGCCACGGCTTGACTGAGTGTCTTGCGCCGCAGCTTGTCATTGCTGGATCTTGGGTCGTAGATGAGCAATTCGCGGAGATCCATCGGCGCGTCGGCGCGTGCCTGCGTGAAAACGCATCGACCATCGGGCAATTGCACGAGCGGTAGATCGGGTTGCAGATTGAATTTCTCGCTAATGGTGGCCGCGGGGGTATCCATCAGCTTGCGGTTGGCCAAACCGGCCGCAGGCACTTCGTACAAGGAACCGACGGCAGTCATGACAACCGCTTTGCTGGCATCAGCGGTGACGATCGGCGGAGCGGCCAGCGGCACACCAAGCCGTGTTTCCCAAAACCGGCTGGCGTCGACGCCGTTAATCGCGCTCACCGAAGCGCCGGCCGTTCGCGGACTGCGCGTGACGAAGATCACGGCCGGGCCAACCACGGCAGGCGGGTGCAACACGACGGCCTGGTCGTCGTCGATCCACTTGGGCGCGAGCGCGCCACGGGAAGCCTGCACGTCGTAGCGAGTGAGGCCGTAGCCAGCCAACCACAGCTCGGAACCGCGCGCCGCCAAAAACGGCACGATCGGCGGTTTATCATCGGGAGGTTTTTCGGCAAGCTTGGTCAGGATTTTGCCGCCGTCGGGCGCTCCCAACTCGATCGAATACAGTGCCCCGCGATCGGTTGCCACGATCAGTGCGCGGCCACTAACGACCGGCGACGAGAATACATGGCCGCGCAGCGGCATCTGGTCGACGGCTTTGAGTTTCAAGCCGTCTTCATCTGCCAACAGCACGCGCAATACGGAGTCCTCGGCGCCGCTGTTGACGACCAGTATCACGTAACGCCCCACCAGCAGCGGCGGCGCCGCGATGGTTTCCGGCTCGTGGCCCAAATAAAATACTTCGCGGCATTCCCCATTTTCAGCCGCTAATACATATAGATTGGCGTACTCGGCCACCTGGTAATAAAGCCGCTCGCGAGGTTCGGCGATCGGCCCGACGCGCAAGGCTTGCGGCAATTGGATGTAGCCTCGCAATTCCCCCGTTTCGAGATCCATCACCAACAGCTTGCCCGCGCGGCTGGCCAGCAACACACGGTCGCGCACGACGACGGGCGCCGCGTAATGTCCGCCGTCGATCTTTTGGCGCCAGCGCAGTTTGCCTGTGACGGCATCCACCAGTGCGATGCCCTCTTGCACGCTGTCGACCAACAGTGCCGCGGGACCAGCGGCCGTCTTGATGACCTGCGGCGCATGTTCCGTATCGAATCCCACGAACCGGCGCCAGCGCGGCTTGCCGGTTCGCGGCTCGATGCCGAAGACCGAACCGGAATCCAGAATGGTCATGGTCGGCGGATCGTCGATCGGTGCCGCGGCCCCTTTGGTGCTTGTCAGCGCGAGAGATGCCAATGTGAGCGAGGGCGCGTCGGTCACCTCAGCGGCGCGCGTTTCGGCGACAAATTTCACGCCGGCACGCTCACGCTCGGCGGCAGCCACCATTTCGGCGATCAGTTTCGGATCGTCCGCCAGTTCCGGATACGACTGCAATAATTCACGACGTGTGGCGTAGACCGCCGGCAGCGTCCCCGCCTGGATCGCTTCTTGCATCTTGCCGATCGCGGCGGCCAGCGCCTTATCGCGATCGAGCCGGCGGACGGTCATCGCCAGAGAAGCGGCGATGTCGCGCATCTGTTCGGCCGGTTGCAATGTGATGGGAACAAACTTATCGACGAGCGCCACCGCCTCGCGCGTTTGATCAACCAACGTGGCGCTCGGTTTGTCACGCGTTTGATTCGCCAAACCTTGGGCCAGCGCGAGCAAGATCGATGCCAGATCCGTCTGCGCCGACGGAAACTCGACTTCCGGCGAGATTTGATTCAGGGCCGTTTGCGTGGTTGCCAACGTTTTCGACCAGTCGCGCGCCCCTTCCGCGGCCTGACGCATCTCGGCCAGGCCGCGATGGACCTTGGCCACGCTCACCGAGCCATGTTTGGGATACTTTTCGAGGAACTGGTCATACATCGAAATGGCTTGGACAAAGGAGCCCGACTTGTACGCTTCTTCGGCAAGCTCGAAGGATTGGTCGCCGGTCTGCCGTTTCATTACCCATAGCAACACGGCGCCCAACAGCAGCATGCCCACCAGCGTTCCCCCGCCAAGCAGCAACAAGGGAGAATCCCAGGAATTGCGCGGCCCGGCCATAGCCCGCCGCTTTTGGCGGCGTTCGGCCGCTGAGGCGCCGTCTGCGTCGGCGGCCGCGTGGCCCAGCAAATCGTCCACCTGGTCGGCCAACTCGGGAGCCGCGGGCGCCACTTCGTTACGCCATGTGCGGCGTTTCTTTGGAGGGGTCTTTTTTCCGGTCGGCGTTGGCGCCGCCGACTTCCGCGCGGGGGTCGATCCGCCCGATGTGCGCGGCTGCAGTGGCGAAGAGAGCAGCGGATCCTCGTCCAGGGGAGCCAAGCCCAAATCGTCGTTCGCGGCCCGCGTTTCAGCCAGGCTGGCGCTCGGTCGCACGACCTTCTTCGGTGCCGCGGGAGACGGCGGAGGGGGGGGCGGCGGCAGCAGGTCCTCGTGTTCGTCCGGGACCACCTCCAGATCGTCGGCCGCGGTCGGCTGTGGTCCGGCCGAGGCCCAAGGGACCGGCTTCGGCCTTGAAGGCTCCTCTTCGTCTAGAACCTCGAGTTCGTCGTCCGGCTCAACGTGCATCGTCACGCTGGGAGCCGCCGGCTGGGAGAGCAACCGAGCTCCCTGGGCCTTGGTCAGGTGCCCGTCTGTGACGAGTTGCCCAACGATCGCGGCGGGATCGAGCTTGCCCGCGCCGGTCGCCATCTGGCGCTGTAGCGCGGCGAGTACGTCGTCGGCGATGAGTCCGCTGCGCGCGAGCGCTTGGAGCAACGATTCATTCGTCATGATTGCATGTGCTACGCGGCGACGTGGCAGGCCCCTGCGGGGTGCCTGACGACTGCCTCACACAAATAGCCCGATCTGTTCCGGCCGCCGTGCCCGACTTGCGGGGCATACGACGACCATACGACGTGACAGTTTACGATCTTCCAGCCTAACAACTGGGCGGCCCGGTCACAAATTTTGACCGCCAAAACCGAGGGATTTTGGCTGCCGTTGGCAGCCAGAATGCCGCTTTAGTAATACGTCTGGTCGATGACGTAAAACACGAACTTCTGCCCGTCTGGTTTGACACCGAAGCGGGTACGGCGAATGTCCTTGCTGGCGCGGTTTTTGAACTGTCGTTCGAGTGTAGCCAACTGGGACTCAATCTCCGGCGGCAGGAACTTGAAAACGGTGCGTCCCTCGGGATTGATGCCTGCGCGGTTCAACAGCTCCTGGTCGGCCTCGTCGAGGTCGCCCCGGCTCCAGGTCATGTATTTTCGGCCGTCGGCCGTCCGCTGCCCGGTGCGCGTGGCCGGCTTCGGCTGGGTCAACTTCGAGATATAGACAATCTCGTTGGCGCCGCCAAAAACGCCCAATTCGATGCCAAAGCCGTCGAGTTGCTTGGCATAGGTCTCGACGGTGTTTCCTGGCGGAAACCGTATCTCCCAGGCCGTTTGTCGCGCGGCACCGCCGCCAAATCCGCCACCGGTCCCCTTGGCCGGATGTTTTCCCGTCCCTTCGGACCGTCCCCCGGTACGAACGCCTTCACCGCGGGCAAATTGCATGTCGAAGCGGTCGAGACTTGCTTCACTGGAAACGGTGGCGTCGACAATTTCGGAAAGCGTGTCCGGAGTCTCGTCATCCATGATGTCGCTTTCGGCGGCAATCTCGCTCTCGGTGGGCGCCTCGATGTGCTGCCCTTCGGTGCCTACGCCGTTTTCGTAGCCGCCACCGCTGGCGAGCTCCTCCATTACCACCGGGACCGATTTCTCGAAGCGGAAGATCCCGCTCGACAGCCACGCCATGAGCAGACAGAACACACCACAGCCGACTAATACCAACAGCGATATAATCAGGCTGGCCGCATGATCGTAGGCCGACACCGCCAACGACGCGACCGGCGCCACGGGCGTGGTCTTGCGCAGCGGGCGAGATGGGCGGGCAGCCGTTTGCGACACGATCACTCTTCCAGTTTCGCGTTGGGGCGAATCGACAAAAACCAGTTGCGCCACTTTCGTACGGCGCCCGCGCGACGCGCGGGAGTAATGCCTTCATTCTCGGCCGGGTTCGAGATTGTGCGCGTCATGAACTGCAGCGTCTCCTCGGCAGCCAGGAAGACTTCGTCATCTGGATCCGATAGCGCCGCGATAATAAGGGGCGCATTGTTCAGGTCACGGGTACGCCCCAAGGCGCGGACAGCCGCGGCGCGTGCCTCGGGTTCATCGCTGCCGGCCAGGCTGCGCAAACGTCCGGCCAAACGACCGAGTTCGACCGGCGGCGCGCGGTCCACTTTTTCTTCCAACCCCTCCACAGCCCGCAGGTAATCCGGATGCCCCGGATCTTCGATGGCGGCCAACAACTGCTCGGCGGGACCGGCCAAGGGCTTCTGCCGTACTTGCCCCATGCGCAACTCGATATCATTCCCCGAGGGCAATCCGCGGCCTGTAATCAGCGTTCCCGGCCCCAGGTGATGCACACGCTCGATGCTCTTCTGACTGGAGCGGAGCAGGAACAGGAGCGCAAAGCACGTGTCTGTGGAATTGCCTGTAGTACCCGACCAAGTGCCGTCGGGCAATGCGGTTTTAGTCAAATAGTACACACCGTCGTCATACCAATGCGATGGCTTGAAAGGCGCGCTCGATGACGCCTCGCGAAAACTCTGATAGCGTTCAAAAGCGTAGAGGTAATAATGCACGTACTCGTTAGGATCAATCTTGTAATTGTCCTGCATCCACTTATCGCCGCGATCTAGCGCCTCTCCCAGGCGGGTCAAATTAACGCGTGTCACGACTGCCGTGGGCACGGGCTGCTGAGGTGCGGGAGCTTTGCGAACACGTTGCAGGACGGAGGGAGTTCCTGCCTCATCGCGAGGTCCGCCGCGGCGATATTTAAAGTGGTCAGCGCAGATATACAAACTTCCTAGACCGGCGCTGGCCATGCTATGGCGCACAAGCTGTTGGTCGACCAGCTTGTAGCTTCCTGGATCGGTACCCTGATAGCCCCAGGGGCCTTTGGGATCCTGCGTACGAATGAGCCATTCGGCGACCTTCTCCCAAGCTGCCTGCGGCGTCTTGAAGCCCGCCCGCTCTGCCTCCCAGAGGGCCAACACGCCGTATTGCGTCATCGAAGTGTCGCCCGTTTGACGCTCACGATAACCCCAGCCGCCGTGATCTTTCTGCATCGACAGTAGGTGATCGAGATAGGTCTGAATCTCGGGCTTCAACCCTTCGGGATCGAGTTCCACCAAGAAGATGGCACACAACCCCACGCTATACACATCGAGCGCTTCCAGGCTTGCTTTGCTGCCGGCGGCGCCGCGCACCGCTTCCAATGCCGAGCTGACTCCTGGGTGATCACGCTTCAAATCCGCCTTGAGCAGGGTCAGGCCGAACAAGGCCTTGGCGCCGACCCGCCCATCCGACGTTTTTTCAATGTAACTAATACCTTTTTTGATCAGCGCCTGGACCTCGGGGCTCTTGGGGGTGAATGCCGCGCGTGCCGGCGCCACAATCCCCAGCAGGCACAGGGCAGACACCGCGACTATGCCAAGCGGCACAGCGCGGTACGGCATGTCGCTGCGCAGCGGCAGCAAGCCTGTCGCATTTCGAGAGACCGGCCAGTTCATTGATGTGAGTTCCGCCCACCCGCGACTCGCTCGCACCACACCTGTTCGCCAACGGCGAAGCCCGCAGGCACAATATCAATAGGCAAGCAGCAGATAGGGTTGCGCGCAATAGGAAAGCGCGCCCAAGCCTCAGAATTTGATCCTATCTGGGCGGCCCCGAGGGTGTCAAGAAATGGCTTGGGAGCGTCCAGGGCATGGCCGCCGGCTGTCCTGAAACCACCCCAGCCGCGTGGGACCGGAGTTCGGCTCGGCAACTACTGCCGGCCAAAGCAGATGAGACACATATCGTCGCTTTGGGCGCGGTCGCCGACAAAGCTTTTGACGTCTGCGAGCAAAATTGCCCCCTGCTGCTGCACGCCCTTGGCGGCCGTTGCCAGATGATCGTGCAAGCGGGCCAGCCCGTACAAATCGTTGTTGGCGTTCATGGCCTCGCTAAAGCCGTCGGTGAACAAGGTCAACGATTCGCTAGGCTTGAGCACCATTTCGAACTGCTGGTACTCGTAGTCGCCGGCAACTCCGAGGGGCACTCCGGCCGCATCGGAGCCGACCTCTTCCACGCGACCGTCTGCGTGTCGCAGAAACGGCGCCATGTGACCACCGTTCACGAGGCATACCTCGTGTTTATTTGGATCGAGCACGGCGATCACGATGGTCACAAATCGGTCTTCCCAGCCGCTGGCGCTGAAGGCCGCGTTCAGGCGGTTCATAGCGCCTGCGGGCGTGGGCTCGCTGGCCAGGCAATAGCGGGCTTCGCTCGACAACTTCGCGGTCAGCAACGCTGCCGAGATGCCCTTGCCAGACACATCGGCCAGAATCATGGCCAATCGTCCGCCGGACAACGGAACGTAGTCGAAGTAATCGCCACCAACCTGGTTGGCCGGCTCGTAGAAGTCGAAAAAGTCGTAGCCTTCGACCTTCGGCGGCGCGCTGGGCAAAAATCCTTGCTGCACCTTGTGGGCCAGCTGCAAGTCGCGCTCGAAGGCGTGTTGCCGCATGGCCGCGTCGTGCAGCTGTGCGTTCTCGAGCGCCCGCCCGGCCTGGCCCGCGACGTTGGCCAGCACGTCGAGGTCTTCTTGCTGAAAGCGACTGCGCTGATCCAGCGTGTCGATCTGAATGGCCCCCAGCGCTTTGCCGGTGCTATTGAGCAACGGCGCGCACATCATCGATCGAATGCGAAAGTCGGCGATGCTCTGACTCGAATCGAAACGCGAGTCGCTGGCCGCATCGGCCGAGAGGATCGCCTCTTTACTTTGCATGACCTGGCTGACGATCGTGCGGCTGATGCGAATCATCTCCTCGGCGTCGGCTCGGCGATGCTTGACAGCCTTGGGAATCAGGGGCGCCTTATCGTTCTCTTGCAGGACGATGAATCCTCGGTCGGCCTGCAAGAACACCTTGAACAAGCTGTCGAGAATCTTTGGCAGCACCTGATCGACCGAGATGGCCGAGCCCAGGTTATCGTTGATTTCGAGAATGGCCTTGAGCTTGGCCTCGGCATTGACGGTGTATCGCCCCGGCTCTTTCTTGCTCAGGTCGAGCTTGGACATCACGGTCGAGCCGGCCGAGGCGCCGGCGTCGTCCACCAACTCGGCTGACAGCCCCAAGGCGCCGTCGATGGTGCCCGATTGCCGCTGCGGCTGTTCGCGGCGGAAGGTAAACAGCAGATCGCAGATCTTGATGCGATCGTTGTCCTCCAGGCGACGTCGATCGTGTATCTGCTGCCCGTTGACGTAGGTGCCGTTGCGGCTCTTGAGGTCCTCTAGGTAATAGTCGGCTTCGATTTGCAGGATCTGGGCGTGCTGCCGGCTGACGGCCCCGATGTCGAGCACGATGTCGCAATCCGGATGTCGGCCAAGCACGGCCTTCTCCGCTTCGAGCGGAAACTGCTGACCGGGAGCCATCCCCTTGAGAACTTGTAGTACGGCCATGGTGAGCAAGGGGCCAGAGCGATCTGGAAAATCTCGATCCGCGCAGGGGCCAAACAGCCACCCCGCGCGGCACGACACGGGGCCTAATGGCCCAGTTAGTGAGCGATTCTACGCCTTGCCAGCGCAGGGCGTCAACGGGCCAAGAAATGGTAATATCTGGAGACGCGGTAATACGTAATGTGAATGCACCCTACTTCCAACACAACGAAAGAAGAACATGCCCAAGATCGGCGTTGGCCTGGTAGGTAGTCAGTTCATTACGACGCAGCACTACGAAGCGTTGGCCCACGTGCCCGACGCGGAGGTGCTGGCTGTTGCGTCGCCGACGATCGAGCACGTGCGCACTTTCGCCGAGAAACGCGGCATCCCGCGCTGGTTTGTCGACTATCACGAGATGTATCGCCTGCCCGAGATTCAGCTGGTGGTGCTGGGGCTGCCGAACTACCTGCATTGCGAGGCCGTGCTGGCAGCGGCAGCGGCCGGCAAGCATGTGGTGTTGGAAAAGCCAATGGCCATGAACCTGGCCGAGTGCGATCGGATGATCGACGCCTGCCGCGCGGCCGGCGTCAAGCTGATGTATGCCGAGGAACTGTGCTTCGCCCCGAAGTATACGCGGCTAAAGCAAATGGTCGATTCCGGAGCGCTCGGCAAGCTCCATCTTGTCAAACAGATGGAGAAACATAGCGGCCCCCATACCGATTGGTTCTACAACACCGATCTCAGCGGGGGCGGCGTCGCGCTGGATATGGGCTGCCACGCGATTGAGTTCTTTCGCTGGTTGCTGTCCGGGCCCGACTGCGCGAACCGCCCCCGCGCCACCAGCGTCTACGCCCAGATGGGTACGCATGTCCATGCCCACAAGACGCGCGGCGACGACGAGGCGCTGATCATCGTCGAATTCGACAATGGCTGCACGGGCCTGGCCGAAGAAAGTTGGACCAAGCCGGGCGGCATGGACGATCGCGCCGAAGTCTACGGCTCGGCCGGACAGGCTTACGCCGATCTGTTGCGCGGCAACTCGATCCACACGTATTCCGAGCGCGGCTATGACTACGCCGTCGAAAAGGCCAGCCAGACTTCCGGTTGGAGCTTCACGATCTACGAAGAGAATTGGAATTACGGATTCCCGCAAGAGATGGCTCACTTTGTCGAATGCGTGCGCGACGATAAGCAGCCGATCGTCACGGGCGAGGACGGCCGCGCGACGTTGGAAATCATCATGGCCGCCTACGCTTCGGCCGGCAGCGGCCGGAAGATCACGCTGCCGTTTGCCACCGACGCTAAAAAACCGATCGACCTGTGGCGCCCCCCAGGAAAGCGTTGATCCGCAGATTGCGCAGATGACACAGATGGGAACGTATCGAACAGCGAGATTCGTCAAGACATGCGCTTCCCGCATCTCGGTTACGTCTTTCTTATCGGCCTCATCTGGGCAATCTGCTGGTAGTTTTGAGTTGGGTCGCGCCCGATGAAGCTCGACGACGTCATTCCCTGGGGCCGGTCGCTGGACGAATATCGCGCCATGTTCGCCTTGTCAGCGGCCGACGTGGCGAGTCGGATTCTGGGCTGCGGCGACGGGCCGGCCAGCTTCAATGCCGACGGGACGGAGTTGGGCTACCGCATCACCTCTTGCGACCCAATCTACGAATTCACGGGCGCGCAGGTCGAGTCGCGTGTACACCAGTCCTACCCAGCCATGATCGCGCAGGTGAAAGCGAAGCCGGATAACTTTCGCTGGGAGCTTTTTCGCGATCCCGATCACCTGGTCGAGTATCGTCTGGCAGCCATGCGCGGCTTCCTGGCGGACTACGAAGCCGGCAAGGCGTCAGGGCGGTATGTTGCCGCGTCGCTGCCACGACTACCGTTTGCCGATGCGGCGTTCGACCTCGCGCTCTGTTCGCATTTCTTGTTTCTTTATTCGGCACACATTGATTTGGCATTCCACCGCCAGGCGCTTCAAGAGTTGCTGCGCGTCGCACGTGAAGTGCGGATATTTCCTTTGCTCGATCTCGATTGCGTACGCTCTGCGCATGTCGAACCCGTCTGCGCATTCCTGCGCAGTGAAGGCCATCAGGTCGAGATTGTCCGCGTGCCATACGAGTTTCAGCGCGGCGGAAACGAAATGCTGCGGATCCGTCGACGCCATTCAAGCCAAAGCATGTGTTAGCCTGAGAAGCGGCAAACCGCACGTCGCCATGAGGATCGACCAACACATCTCGTCGCCATCGCCCACGAGAGGAACCTTCGCCAACGGCTAAAAATGGCGATTTCCGTGCGCGGCCCGCGCTTTGGCTGACGGGTCCCTGCGACTGGTCCACCCCCTTTGCCAACCCCGTTCGCAGCGACATAATGCGGGGCTACCGCCATTGTCCATCTTGGGACGATTTCGCCATTCGAGCCCGCGGAGGTGCCGCCATGCAAGACAAGCTGCAATATCAGGGCATCACATTCGACGACGTGCTACTCGAGCCTCGCTACAGCACAGTAGTGCCCGGCGACTGCGATGTCAGCACGCGGCTGACGCGGCGGATCAAACTCAACATCCCGCTGCTGAGCTCGCCCATGGACACGGTCACCGAGAGTGACATGGCCATCGCCCTGGCCCAGGAAGGGGGCCTGGGTGTCATTCATAAAAACATGTCGATCGACATGCAGACCAAAGAAGTCGACAAGGTCAAGCGCAGTGCCAACGGCATCATCTTCGACCCCGTCACGCTGCCGCCCGACGCCACAGTGGGCAAGGCCCGCGAGATCATGGCCCAACACAATGTCTCGGGTCTGCCGATCACCGAGAACTCCGGACGGCTAGCTGGCATTCTCACGCGGCGCGACTTGCGGTTCCTCGAAGCTAGCGACATGCGCATCGCCGAGGTCATGACCCGCGATCACCTGGTGACGGCCACGGGAAATGTAACGCTTGAGGAAGCTGAAAAGATCCTGATGGCAAATAAGGTCGAGAAACTTCTACTGGTTGACGAAAATAACAGACTGACCGGCCTGATTACGATCAAAGACATCGACAAGATGCGCCGGTTTCCGAATGCCTGCAAAGATAGGCAAGGCAGGCTACGCGTCGGAGCGGCCATTGGAGTACATGAATACGAGCGTGCTGAAAACCTGTTGAGCAAGGACGTAGACGTCCTGATCGTCGACAGTGCCCACGGGCATTCGGCCAACGTAGTCGAGACGGTACGGGGAATTAAGCAGCGTTGGGACATTGACGTCGTTGCGGGGAACGTCGCCACCAAGGAGGGATGCCACGATCTGATCGCCGCGGGAGCGGATGCTGTCAAAATCGGGATTGGACCTGGGTCGATTTGCACGACCCGCGTTATTTCCGGAGTTGGCGTTCCGCAGATTACGGCGATCTACCAAGCCGCGCAGGCTGCCAGCGATGCTGGCATACCGATCGTCGCCGACGGTGGCATCCGCTACTCGGGCGACCTGACGAAAGCCATCGCGGCAGGCGCGCACTCGGTGATGATCGGCGGACTATTCGCCGGACTCGCCGAGAGCCCAGGCGAACAGATCCTCTACCAAGGACGCACGTTCAAGATTTATCGCGGCATGGGCTCCATGGGCGCGATGGTCAAAGGATCCAGCGAACGATACCGACAAAGCACCAGCGAACGAGGCAGCGAAAAATTTGTGCCTGAGGGAGTCGAAGGACGAGTTCCCTTCAAAGGCCAATTGAGCTCGTTTGTCTACCAGTTGATCGGCGGACTGCGGGCGGGAATGGGTTACTGCGGTGCACGAGCAATCGAGGATTTGCGAAGGGATGCGCGATTCATTCAGGTTACAGCGGCCAGCGTGCGGGAGAGTCACCCACATGATATTGCCATTACGCAGGAAGCACCGAACTACAGCGCAGAGTACGCTGCCGGCGACGGCGCGTAGCCAAGCCTGGGCGGCCGGCGCATGGCGCGCGGCCCTGGCCGTTGCGTTTGCCTTGGCAACGACGCCCGCCTGGGCCGACTTTCAACCTGCGGCCGACAAATCTGCTTCCGCGGATGCCAGCTCTTCTTCCGCGGATACAACCGCGACACGCACGGCCAATGCCAAGCCCGCGGCCGGGTCCAATGGGTCGGCGAAGAACTTGAAGTGGCGCGCGGCCAAGACCGATGCCAGTGCGAACGACGCCAGCTCCTCGGCATCGTCGTTACGGACGGATGACGTTCGCGTGACGACCGTCGATCGCAGCCCGGCCGAAGTTAAGCCGTTGATCGACGAGAAACCGCTCGTCGAAGAGAAACCATCATCTGCGAAGTCCGTGATCAAGATTTCCATCGACAAGCGGCCGACCGTGACGAAGTCAAACGACAAAGAGCCGGTCGAATTCAAATCGGCCCCGCTTGCCAGGCCGATCAAGACGGCACGTTTGCGCCGCGGTGTCTCGGTCGAAAGATTGTCCGAGGCCAGCCCTTCGCCGCACTCGAGCGATACATACGACTCCGACGCTAGCTCGCTGAAGATTCTCAAGACATCGAACGAAGAGCCGAAGATCGACCCGTTTGGCGAAGATCTGCCGACTCCTCCTGTAGCAAAGGCTAAAAAGCGCGAACGCGCCGTGCGTGCCGCCCTGCAAGAGCCGCGTGGCGGCAGAGAGCCCGATCCCTTTGGCGACAACGAGCCGCGGCTGGAACAGGTCATGCCTAGTCAGCCTCCGTTGCCGTTGCCTGAGGACGAACTGACGCAAGCACCGAACGCTTTGCCCAATGCCTGCCCGACTCCCAAGGAATACGTTAAGAAGTTGGCCGACATCAGCACCAACATCGCCGCCGAGCCGGGCGAGTTCCCGGTGGAGTGCGGTCTGGGTGACGAGCAGTTCGTGCCGCGCGATTGGCAGAACATGATCTTCGCGTGGAAAGCTTCGGCGCTGTGCCACAAGCCGCTGTACTTCGAGGATGTCCAACTGGAACGATACGGTCAGACTCCTTCGCCGCTGTTCCAGCCGCTGCTGTCAGCCGCCAGGTTTTACCTGGTGCTGCCGGCCCTGCCTTACATGATGGGCCTGGAGCCGCCTTGCGAGTGCATCTATCCGCTGGGCTACTACCGCCCGGGCAGCTGCGCTCCATTTATCATTCCGCCGGTGCCCATCAGCTTGCGAGGTGCGCTGCTGGAAGCTGGCGTGTGGGTCGCGGGCGTGGCGCTGGTGCCGTAACACGGAAAGTATGAACGATGAATGCGGAATGATGAGCGGCTGATGCCCGTTGCAGGCGCCCTTGGTAGGGCGGACGCCGACTCATAATGCGTCCCTTGTCATTCGCCTTCTCCCACTACGCGCCGCAGCCGCCGGTGCCGCACCAGGGAGCACCACAGCCTCCGGCTTTCGGCATCGGCTGACAGACCTGCAGGCTGGCGCCTTTGGCCGTGTGGGCTGCTGGCACGCTGAGCTGCTTTTCGAGTTTTGTGCTGCCGCAATCAGGGCAGGTTGGCCTCTCGCCGCCGCGTAGCAACAGCTCAAAATGGTCGCCGCAGCCGGCGCAGGCGTACTCGTAAAGTGGCATGTCGGGCACCGTTACCGTGCAGGGACTGGCTGGAATCAGGTTCTGGCCCCATTGTAATGGCCGAGACTTCCGGCAGCCATGCGGTTGTATGCAGGGGCTAGTGGCCTGGGGCCGTCGCCAACCCGATAGTCAGTGCCGGCGTGCGAGCCAGGGCCAGGGTGCGGCGACTATCAAAACGCGCACGCCCAAGCGACCGTGCGGCACGCTCGGGAATGTTCTGGACAGGCGGTCCGGCTAGGACTAACATCCGGGGGAATAGGTGCCTTCGCACCTGAAAATTGCAGGCGGCAATCAGCTAATGAGCGTCATCCCAGGCCGGTAGCTCCCACGCCCTTTTCGGCGCCGTTGCGGGCACGTTCTTTCACGGCCGCTTCCATCGTCATTACCACCGGCGCGGTTTGCGCGAGTCGATCGCGCTTCCCACGCCCGGACGACATATTCCTATTCCTATCGTGATGATGCGATTGCCCAGAATCGGCACCTCTTGCTCGGATGCGGGCACGGCTTTCTTTGCGAGCGATTTGCAGTAACTCATTAAGTAACACGCAGCATTCCCATGCCAAGAATCCTTAGACTCACGACTGCGCTAAGTATCGTACTTGCAGGCACCGGACAGGCGATGGCTACGATCACGGTCACGCCGGATGCGCTGACTGGCGGCGACTCGTTCGCAGGCGCTTCGGCGCCGGTCTTCTTCACGAATTACTCGGGCGCGTTTCCGGCGATTCAGGTCGACGCGGCGCTGGCGACGATGGACCCAATTGGGTTCAGCACCGCTTATCAAAGCGGCGACCTGCCGGATTCGTCGGGCTTTGACGGACTGCGCCTGGTGGAACGCGTAACAAACAATACTGCGGTCGCGTGGTCCACTTTTCATATCGGGTTCGATGATCCCGTGTCGCTGTTTGTGGTCAGCGAGATTCCTTCGACCTACACCATCACTGGCGATGTGCCGAACTTTATCGCCACGATTGCCCCCACCATCGGCACGCCGACATCCGGCGCCGCATCGGTCGATTTCGCCTTTGCCAGTCCTCTGCTTCCTGGCGAGTCATTTGGCATGTATCTCGCCTACACGCTGCCGGGCACCGATGGCAATGGGTCAGCCCACATTACGCAAACGGCAGGCGTCCCGGAGCCCACAACGATCGTTCTCGCCGCGGTGGGCGGCTTGATCTTATTGCTGTGGCGCCGGCGCGTGACGTGACGCACGACGCGCCCGGAACATACTGCCGCTAGCGCAAAGTAACGAAAGCCTGAACCACCGACGGATGGGTATTGTCGCCGCGAAAGTTAGAATGTTGGGCATGCGTACCCAAACTCTCAATCGCCGCCAGTCGCAGGAAGTTGATCGTCGCGCTGTGGCCGAATATGGCATGGCGGCCCTGGTATTGATGGAGAACGCCGGGCGAGGCGTCGTCGATACACTGTGCCAGATCGGCATCGCGAGTCCCGTCGTGATCTGTTGCGGTCGCGGCAATAACGGCGGCGACGGATTTGTGATCGCCCGACATCTCGATCTACGGCGGGCGCAGGTCCGCGTCGGCCTGTGGTGCGATCCGGCCGCGCTGCAAGGTGACGCGGCCGCGAACTATGCGATCCTGGCGCGCAGCAGCGTTCCGATTGATGTTTTCACCGGCCCTCATGACGTCGCGCGGCTGACGACGATGCTCGACGGCGCCGCTTGGATCGTCGATGCACTGCTTGGTACGGGTTCTCATGGCGATCCTCGTTCTCCGCTGGATGACGTGATCGACCAGCTCAATGCGCACCCGGCTCCTAAGCTGGCCGTTGATATTCCCAGCGGATTGGACTGCGACACTGGCGCCGCCTCGCGCCATACGATTCGCGCCGCGCATACCTGCACATTCGTGGCTCAGAAGCCCGGCTTCTTGCAAGCCGGCGCTCGGATGTTTACGGGCGAGATCCACGTCTTGGATATTGGCGCGCCGCGCAAGTTGATCGACGATTGCCTGGCTTCAGCCCAGGCGCAGCGCGCGCCATAATCTGCACGCGTAGTGCGTGCCACCTCTACCCCCGTTGGCGTATCCGGAGCGAAGACATAGGATACCCTCTCGTCGGCGCCGTCCGTGTGCCGCGAATCCATTTCCCTCTGGCGCGACCTTCGCCTGTTTGCCAATCATGAGTAAATCGCGCTCCGCACGTCAGGCATCACTCCCCGGCATGGAAGACGAAGCGCCTATTAAGGGGCCAACGCTGTCGCAGCCGACCGGCCACTCGAAAGCTAGCGGGCCCTCGAAATCTGCCCATGACGCAAGCCTTGGCGGTATCGAAGAGAGAACTGGCGACGAGGCATCTATCGACGGGGACCATGCCGACGACAGCGACCTCGATGATGCTGTCGTGCCGTCGCTGCTTTCCGCCAGCGGGCCGACGATGCCGCCCGATCTGACCGGGAAGTTGATTTACGCGATCGATTCCAACTCGCTCATTTTCCAGGTGTTTCACGCCATTCCCGAGATGACCAGCCCGCGCGGCGAGCCCATGAACGCGGTGTTTGGCTTTACGCGCGACCTGCTTTTCTTGCTGGAAAAGAAAAAGCCCGACTATTTGTTTTGCACATTCGATATGTCGGGCCCAACATTCCGCCACGAGCTGTACGAGGCATACAAAGGGCAACGCAGTGAGATGCCGAGTGAGTTACGGCCGCAGTTCCCGGCATTGCGGCGAATGATCGCGGCGCTCGGGATTCCCATTCTGGAGCTGGAGTCCTTCGAAGCCGATGACATTTTGGCGACGCTTGCCCGGCTCGCCGACGAGGCAGGCGGAGAGTGCGTATTGGTGACCGGCGACAAGGACTGCCGGCAGTTGATCACCGATCGAGTCGCTGTCTACAACGTTCGCAAGGACCAGATGTATGACGCTGCGGCGCTAGCGGCGGATTGGGGCATTCGTCCCGATCAGGTCGTCGACTATCAGGCGATTGTCGGCGACTCGGTAGACAATGTGCCTGGCATTCCGCTGATCGGCCCGAAGATCGCCCGCGAGTTGCTCACGAAGTTCGACACGTTGGAGGGCGTTTTTGCTCATGCCGACGAAATTGCCGGCACCAAACGGCGCGAAAACGTGATCGCGGGGCGTGAGCAAGCGTTACTGAGCCGTGAGTTAGTGCGACTCGACACGAGCGTCCCGATCACGATCCGTTGGGAAGCGGCCCAGGCAGGCCGCGTCGACCACGAAAAGGCGCTGTCGCTGTGCGCGGAGTTTGGCTTCCATCGTTTTGCCGAGCAAATCCGCTCGACACAATCGCGCCGGCCCGATGCGCAGTGGCAGGTCACGTATCACACCATCAGCACGGCCGAACAGCTCGAGGCCTGGCGACAGCAGTTGGCAGCCCAACGACGCGTGGTCATGCGCGTCGAGGGGAGTAGTCCCATGACGGTACACGCCGAGATTACGGGCATTGCCCTTGCCTGGACGCCTGGCGAAACATGGTATTTGCCCATGGCGGCCGTGGGTGATGCGGGAAATCTGGCCCGCGACGACGCGCTATCAGCTTTGAAACCCTTCCTGGAAGACAAAAACACGCAGAAGATTTCGCGCGATCTGAAGCACGACATGATCATGCTGGCCGGCGCCGGGATTCAAGCGCAAAACATGGCTTTCGACACGATGCTGGCCAGTTATTTATTGGACGCCGGTGAACGCAACCATACGCTGGGCGAGTTGGCCGAGCGATACTTGGAACACACGCTCGCCAAATCCGGCCTGATAGCCGATGCAGCGCAGGAAGGATCGACGGCCGCCCAAATCGCGATGATCACAGCGGCCACGGTCAACGAAGAGGTCGACGTCACATTGCGGCTAGAGCCGATTCTGGCGGGCAAGCTGCGTGAGGCTGAACTTGATCGTTTGCTGGTGGATCTCGAAGTGCCATTGGCCGAAGTTCTGGCCGAGATGGAGCGCACCGGGATTCGCGTTGATACGGCGCGCCTCGGCGAACTAGGCGCCGCTTACGGTGGCAGAATCGCATCGCTCGAAGCCGAGATCTATGCGTTGGCGGGTCATGAGTTCAACATCGCCTCGCCCAAGCAATTGCAGCAGGTGCTCTTCACCGAACAGAAGTTGCCGCCGCTACGGCGCACGAAGTCGGGCCCCAGCACGGACGCCAGCGTGCTCGAAGAGTTGGCCGCGCAACATCCGCTCCCGGCCAAGATCATCGAGTATCGACAGTACGCCAAGCTGAAGAACACCTACGTCGACGCGCTGCCGGTGCTGGTCAACCCACACACCGGCCGTGTGCATGCCACATTCCAACAGGCCGTAGCGGCCACCGGCCGCTTGAGCTCGACCGATCCCAACTTGCAAAACATCCCGATTCGCACGCGCGAGGGGCGCGAAATTCGTTCGGCATTTCTGCCCGGCCCGCCGGGCTGGCGGTTGTTGTCGGCCGACTACTCGCAGATCGAGCTACGCGTGCTTGCGCACTTTTCGCACGACGAGGCGTTGTGCGCCGCATTCGCGCGGGGCGACGATATTCACACTCAAGTTGCCTCGCAGGTTTTTGGCGTGGCGCTGGCCGACGTCACGTCCGAGATGCGACGCCGCGCGAAGGCGGTGAACTTCGGCGTGCTCTACGGACAAAGCGCATTCGGCCTGGCCAAGAGCCTGAACATCGAACAGGACGAGGCGGCGGCGTTTATCGCTGCCTACTTCGATCGCTATCCGGGCGTCGACAAATTCCTTATAGAAATACTGGAAGGATGCAGAACAAACGGGTATGTTAAGACCATCCTGGGGCGCAAACGATCCATTCGCGGCGTTCGATCAGATGCCGGTCGGCAGCGGAACCTGCCCGAGCGGACTGCTATCAATACCGTAATTCAAGGTTCAGCGGCCGACTTGATCAAGCTGGCCATGCTGGCAGTACGTCAGCAGTTGCGCGCCGGTACGATGTCGGCGCGGTTGCTGTTGCAAATCCATGACGAATTGCTTTTCGAGGCTCCCGAAAAGGAATTGGAATCATTAGCAGGCTTGGTGCGTGCCGCCATGGCGGGTGTGATACCGCTGGAAGTTCCCTTGGTGGTCGATGTAAAAACCGGCTGCAACTGGGCCGAAACCGAATTGTGGTCGCATCCGAACGATGATTCGCTAACTAACAGTACAAACTAAGAGTCAGGTGCTAACTAAGGACAAGTTTACCGATCAGCGCCGCGTTAGTCGGCCAATGTGCCGGTCGCCACAAAACTGGAACCTTAAAGGACGCAACGTTTGGCCGGTCCCTGGCCCAATCAGCAAGTGAGTGAGACCCCAATGCGGGTTATTGGTCTTGTTGGTGGGATTGCTAGCGGAAAGAGTCTGGTGGCGCGACAAATGGTAGAATTGGGTGCGGGCTGGCTCGACGCCGATCGTGCCGGACACGAAGCCCTCGAGATACCCGATGTCAAGCAGGCGCTGCGTGACCGGTGGGGAGACGATGTGATAGCGGCTGATGGCCGGGTTTCCCGGGCGGCCGTTGGGAAACATGTATTTGGCCCTGCGGCCACAGCGAACCGTCGGTTCCTGGAACAACTTACGCACCCGCGCATTGGAGAATTGTTGGGTCGGCAGGCGGCCGCCCTGGAAGAGGAGGGAAAGAGTGTCCTGGTGCTTGATGCGCCCCTGTTGATGGAAGCGGGTTGGGACGAATTTTGCGACAAAACGGTTTTCGTAGACACCCCGCATGAGGTACGATTACAGAGAGCCCGAGGGCGCGGTTGGAGCGACGCGGAGTTTTCCGCTCGTGAGGCCGCGCAAGAGTCTCTGGACGTAAAGCGCAAGCGTGCCGATGTGGTCTTAGACAACTCCGGATCTCCGGAGTTCACACGCGAGCAAGTCGAGCGGTTCTGGCGCTCACTCATCGGCTGATTGCCCTGCGTCACTAGCCCGTCAAGCCCACCGCGGCATGCGCACCAATCACTGACGACACATCGATCCCATTCGCGTTCGATTTCGTTGTTCGACTGACTGCCCCAGGGGTCCACTCCCCAATTCCCACAAGGTTACTAAGTTCCCCTGCCGTTGACGCCTTCAGTGCGCCGACACTATCGATCTCATCCGGAGTAGTTCCGCCATGTCGGAAACACGACAAAGCCGCGTCACGAAGACCAAGCAGCCCGGCAACGAAAAGCCGTATAGCTCGGACACCAGCGATCTCGAAGGCGAGCCCCTCTCATTGGCCGAGGAAATCGCCGAAGAGGCGGCCCTCCGCGGCGACGATACCGACGATCGCTACGAGCAGATCAAGCAAGGCGACATTCACATTGCCGAACTGCAGCGGATGAGTATGCCGCAGCTGATCGACCAGGCCCGCCGCGAAAACCTCACCGAGCTAACGGGCATCAAGAAGCAGGACCTGATATTCAAGATCCTCAAAGAGCGGGTAAAGCAGAACGTATTGATGTTCGGCGAAGGGACGCTGGAAGTGCTACCCGACGGTTTTGGATTCTTGCGCAGCCCGGATTATCACTACCTTTCCTGCCCGGACGATATTTATGTATCGCCCAGCCAGATTCGGCGGTTTGGATTGCGGACGGGCGCTACGGTCTCGGGGCAAATCCGCCCCCCTAAAGAAAACGAGCGCTACTTCGCGCTGTTGCGAGTCGAAGCCATCAATTACCAGGACCCTAACCTGGTGGCTGAGCGGGTATCGTTCGACGAGCTTACGCCATTGCACCCGGACAAGCGGGTTGTGCTCGAGGCGTCGGCCGATGAAGTCAGCATGCGGGTCGTCGATCTGATCGTGCCGATCGGTTTCGGTCAGCGCGGTCTGATCGTCAGCCCGCCACGCGCCGGCAAAACCATCCTGCTGCAGAAAATGGCCAAGAGCGTGTTGATCAATCACCCCGAGGTGTATGTGATCATGCTCTTGATCGACGAACGGCCCGAAGAAGTCACCGACATGGAGCGGCAGGTCAAGGGTCCCAACTGCGAAGTGATCAGTTCGACCTTCGATGAGCCGTCGGCGCGACACCTGCAGGTTTCAGAGATGGTCATCGAAAAGGCCAAACGGATGGTCGAGTACGGCCACGATGTGATCATCTTCCTGGATTCGATCACGCGGCTGGCCCGTGCCTGGAACGCCGAGGTACCGCATTCCGGCAAAATCCTCTCCGGCGGCGTCGACGCCAATGCACTGCAGCGGCCCAAGCGATTCTTCGGCGCCGCGCGCAAGGTCGAAGAAGGGGGTTCGCTAACGATCATCGCCACGGCCCTGGTCGACACGGGCAGCAAGATGGATGAAGTGATCTTCGAAGAGTTCAAGGGGACCGGCAACCTCGAGGTGGTGCTGGATCGCAAGCTGGTCGACAAGCGCATCTATCCGGCGATCGACGTCAATCGCAGCGGCACCCGCCGCGAAGAAATGTTGATGGACCCCGAAGAGCACCGTCGCGTGTGCATCCTCCGCCGCGTGCTCAACGATATGAACCCCACCGACGCCATGGAACTGCTCACCACGCGGCTGCAGAAGACCAAGAGCAATGCCGAATTCCTGATGAGCATGAAGTCGTAGAACCGCTTTGGCGACGCTCCGCCGCGACTGATGTCGTGCGTCATGTTGTGTAGAACGTGCCCAAGGCTCCCCACCGCGTGCAGCACCGAGCGGGTGCTCAACTAGGCCTTGTCTGGCACGCGATCTTGTTAGGGAAATCATGCCTCAGATTTATCGCGGTGAAATGGCGACGACCTCGCGGCGGATAGCGATCGTCGTGGCGCGCTACAACGATTCGGTCACGTCGCGGCTGCTTGCGGGCGCGATCGAGACTTTTGCGCGGCACGGCGTCCCCGAGACGCAGCTCGTCGTGGCCTGGGTGCCCGGCGCTTTCGAGATTCCGGTCGTGGCCGCGCGGCTGGCCGAGCGAGGAGATTATGCGGCGGTCGCCTGCCTGGGGGCCGTGATCCGCGGTGAAACGACGCATGATCAACACATAAATCGGGCAGTGAGCCTGGAATTAGCGGCCCTCTCGGTGCGCACAGGTGTTCCGGTATTGTTCGGCTTGCTGACCTGCGATACTCTCGAACAGGCGATCCACCGCTCGGGCGGGAACGTAGGCAATAAAGGAAATGACTGCGCCGAGGCCGCCCTGGAGATGATCCACCTGCTCGGGCAGCTGCCGCAATAAGCCGCCGAGCGAGCGCACTTTAGCGTCGGCCCTGCGGCTGGAAAGCCGCTGGCCACAGCTCCCACAAAAAAAGTGCGACGGCCAGCCGACGACGCGAAATGGTCGTCCAGGGGTCCACAGGAGGAGCCGGCCCCGCGCGTGAGTCGCCCACAGCCCACGTAATCACGTACCACCCGACAAACACCCAAGCCGCTAGAATCTTTGCCATGACACGCCGCAGTCGAGCTCGTGAAGTTGCGCTGCAAGTCCTCTACCAGGACGACCTGAATCCGACGCACAATCCAGGCGTCGCCGATCAGTTTCTGCAGTCGCGATTGCAAGGGGATGAGCTAGTCGAGTTGGCGCGTAGCCTGGTATCTGGTGTGCGCCGCAATCAAGCCGAGCTCGATGCCCTGCTGTCGCGGACGGCTGACAATTGGAGCCTGGGGCGGATGGCTGCCACGGACCGCAACGTGCTCCGCCTGGGTGCCTACGAGATCCTTTACACTGCGACGCCCGGCCGGGTCGCGATCAACGAAGCCGTCGAGTTGGCCAAGCGCTTTGGGACGGCCCACAGCGCCCAGTTCGTCAACGGCATCCTCGATCGGTTCTTAGCCGGCCATGCGCCCAGTGATCGCGACGAACCTCGCGGGAAAGGCTAACGACCTTGGACGCGCAGGGACTAGGGCTCCAGTTCAGCATTCGCAGGCTGCTGGCAACGACTGCGTTTGTCGCGTTCGCGATTTGGAGTTGGCCGCACACCTGGCAACCGCCCGGCAGCATGGTATTCGGGATCCTGCCGGCCTTGATACTGTTTTGGTTTTTCTTTGCGCCCAGCGCCTGGCGCTCATATCGCCTGCGCTACCAGGCCGCGGCAGCTTCGCCCGCGCAAATTTCACGGCGCAACCTGCGCCGCGAGGGAATGTCGCTTGCCTGCGCGTTGATGGCCATTATTCCCGCTGGCTTGATGTGGCTCCTCTTCCTGCTCGACCCGTTTGAATCAGGTCACCCCTGGGTTCACCGCACAATGGAAATCCTGCTTTATCTGGCGATTTCTTTGTGCGCGGGGTCCATTCTCTTTTTGATCATTACACTCATAATGTTTCGCGGGGCTCGCCAGAACTTTCCTCTGCTGTTGCTGCGTAGCGTGACGCTGGCGACCAATGTGTTATGGCCGCCGGTCTTTTACTTCGCCGTGCTCACCAAGCTATGATGGGCCGCCTGGATGCATCGCCGAAGTTGGACGCCCCCTGCTTTCACGGTTAGCAATAATTCGCCAAAGGCAATTCCTGCACAATGGGATTATTCGACAGGTTCAAGAAGAAGGCCGACGACGGCGCACCTCCGGACAAAGAGGTCGATAAGCCTGTATCCGGCAAGCCCGACGAGGGGACCATTCGGGTCGGTCCCTCAGAAAAGACCTTGCTCGCGGCCAGCATTGCTGCGCCCGATCGCGTGACCCACGAGCCGGCCGTGTCGCCGCCGACAGCACCTGCGGCCCCCGTCGAGGCTGCGGCCGAGGCCGAACCTGTCAAGAAATCGGGCTTCTTCGCCAAGATTCGCGAGGGCTTGAAGAAGACGACGCGAATCCTGAATACCGACATTCGCGACTTGTTCAAGAGCGAAGGTCGACTGGTCGACGACGCCTTTCTCGACGAGTTGTTGGAAATCCTCATCAAGACCGACATGGGTGTCGCCTCGGCCCAACAGGCCATCGACCAGGTCCGCACCGATTTCCGCGGCCGTGTCGTTCATATGCAAGACGTTGTCGGGAATCTAAAGACGAAGCTCAAGGAGCTGCTCCAGCAACCTGAAGAACCGATTCGCTTCGCCGACGCGGGCACCACCGTGATCATGGTCGCCGGAGTCAATGGCGCCGGCAAGACGACATCGATTGCCAAGCTGGCGCGGATGTTCATCAATCAGAAAAAGAGCGTCGTGCTGGGGGCGGGCGACACTTTCCGCGCCGCGGCCGTCGAGCAGTTGACGATCTGGGCGGGCCGCCTGGGGGCCGAGATCGTCACGGGGGAAGCCAAGAGCGACCCGGCCAGCGTGGCGCATCGCGCCGTGAGCCGCGCTGTCGAAATCGGCGCCGACGTGTGCATTATCGACACGGCCGGCCGGCTGCAAACGCAGCAGAACCTGATGAAAGAACTGACAAAGATTCACACGGTCATCTCCAAGAAAGTGCCCGGCGCGCCGCACGAGGTGCTACTGGTCCTGGATGCCACCACAGGGCAGAACGGCATCAGCCAGGCCAAGAGTTTCAGCGAGGCTGTGCAATGCTCGGGTATTGTGCTGGCCAAGATCGACGGCACCGCCAAGGGGGGCGTCATAGTGGCGATTCGCCAACTTGTCGGCCTGCCGGTTAAATACCTCGGCATCGGGGAAAAGGCCGAAGACCTGACTCTCTTCAATCCCGACGAATTCGTGGAAGCCATGTTCGAGGATTTGCTTTCACCGGCTAGTCCCGCCAAATAGAACGCGAGCGTCAGATGCGCTCGGCAGATTCCGGCCTCTCGAAGTACGAGTTTTGGGTGTCACTGCTGGCCTGTCCAGCAGTGCGAATCGTCGTGAAACCGGTTCCGTCATATCACTGCTGGACAAGCCAACAGTGGCACCCCGGTACGTTGCAATGGCAACGGACGTGCCCGAGAATAGGGCCTTCTTGCCTGCAACCTGCGCCGGACAGACCTGCCGAGGCCAATCATGATTCTGCAATACTCTCGCCGCCGCGCGCTACTGCCGGTAGCGATTCTGCTCGCTATCGCCTCGCACTGTAGCTTCACCACCGCTGACGACGACCTCGGCAAGCGCATCGATGCCGTGATCGATGCCGCAGAATTCAAGCACGCGCATTGGGGCGTGTTGGCGGTGGACATGGATTCTGGTGCGACACTGTACGAACGAGCGGCCGACAAGCTCTTCGCACCGGCCTCGACAACGAAGCTGTATTCCGTGGCCGCGGCCCTGGACGAGTTTGGCGCCGACTATTGCTTCGAGACGCCCGTCTATGCCACCGCCGAAGTGGATAAGGACGGCCGTTTGGCGGGCAACCTGGTGCTAGTGGCCAGTGGCGACCTGAACATGGGAGGCCGAACCGACGAACAAGGCCACATTGCGTTTGTCGATTCGGACCATACTTACGCCAACTTCAGTCGCTCGGCCGAGATAACCAAGCCCAACCCTCTGGCAGGCCTTGATGAAATGGCCCGGCAAATTGCGGCCGCCGGAATTAAGCACGTCGAAGGCGACGTGCTGGTTGACGACCGGTTGTTCCAGTCCGCCGAGGGCACCGGTAGTGGCCCTGGACGACTGACGCCGATCATCATCAACGACAACGTGATCGATGTGCGGATTACGCCCACGCGGCCCGGTGAACTGGCCAAGGCCGAGTGGCGGCCACAGACGGCGGCCGTGCGCGTGGACGTGCAGGTCGACACGGTCGCAGCCAAAGGCGAGACGCACGTCGACGTGCAATCGCCGGAGGAAGGTGTCGTGATCGTGGACGGGCAGATCCCGGCCGAGGCAAAACCTTTGGTGCGCATTCATGAAGTTACGGATGCGGCGTCGTTCGCGCGGTCGCTATTGATCGAGGCGCTGCGTCGCGCGGACGTGCGCGTCGAGGCTTCTCCCTTGGACTCGAACGATGACGACAACCTGCCGGAGAATACCGAATACGCCACGATGCAGCGCGTGGCGCTGTTGAAATCGCCTCCTTTTTCCGAGGCCGCGAAGCTGATCCTCAAGGTCAGCCACAACCTACACGCCAGCACCCTGCCCTTGCTGTTGGCGGCGCGACATGACGAACGGACGTTATCGGCAGGATTGCGGTTGCAGCACAATTTTCTGGCCCGCGTGGGGGTCGACGTCGATTCGATTTCGTTCGGCGGCGGCGCCGGCGGAGACCGCGCTGATTACACGACGCCGCGCACCACGGTCCAACTGCTGCGCTACATGGCGACGCGTCCCGACTTCGAAGAATACCGGCAGGCATTACCGATTTTGGGGGTCGACGGTACGCTGGCCTCCTCGGTGGGCAAAGACAGCCCGGCGCGCGGCAAGGTACAAGCCAAGACCGGCACGCTGGTGTGGAGCAATGTCATGAACGGCACGTCGATGCTCAATAGTAAGGCCTTGGCCGGGTACGCCACGACAGCCGCTGGCCGGCGCGTGGCACTTGCCATGTTCGTGAACCAGGTACAGATTCATAAGCCCGACGATCGCGAGCACGTCGGCCAGGTGCTGGGCAAAGTGTGCGAGGAGATCGTAAAAGCGAAATGATGACCTGAGTGCAAGACGACCAAGACGAAGCCCACCAACGTCCATCATCTTGCCTTTGGTGTTCGTCATTTCTTCAAATATTTCTTCGGCACCTCGGCGCCGGCCACGTAGTTGAGCTTGCCGAGCTTGCACATCTGATAGACGTGGATACGGAAATCGGGGCAGGTGCTGACGAAGCAATACGCATCTGTCGGCGTGAAGCCATATTCGGTGATCAGCCAATCCATCATGTTCACCGTGGCCGTCTCGACTGCCACTTCCAAGGGTCGGAACGCGTACAACGAGATAATCGCATCGGGCTTCTCAATGCGCATCCAGGGAATGCGCTTTTGCTTGATCAGGTCGAGCTTCAGGCGAACGGTGGACTTGGTTTCGGCCGCGGTACCCGTGAACTCGGTGTCTCCCTGGCTGGCATGTACGTCACCGACGTAGAAGAGCGCCCCGGGATGAAACACTGGTAGAAAGATCCGATTCCCCGGTGCGACGTCGCGGATGTCGAGATTGCCGCCCCACTCCCCCTGCCCGTCGACACTCGTCGTCACTTCACGATCGGGCGCGACGCCCAACGTGCCGACAAACGGTGTCAGCGGCCAGGTGATCTTGTCGTTGAACTGCAGGGTGCCGTCGCGCGTGGTGCCGCTCGCGCCGGGCGTGTGGTGAAAGATCCGCGTTGTGTATTCGCTCGACAACTCGGGCCAGCGCGTCGACTCGCCCAGCGGCCCGCGGCGCGGACCCACGGCAGTCCACGAATAATCGTCGACCAGGATGTCGTCGAGTGTGATGACCAGCGTATCGCCTCGTTCGGCGCCAGAGAGCCAGACGGGTCCGCCGATCGGGTTCGCCATGGGAGGGTAGCGATCGAAACCGGGGCGTCGCGCCGGAATCGCCTTATCGTCTGTCGAGCGGAAGTAGCCGGTGCTGGCGTCATACGTTTCGATCTCGAACGTCTCGCCTGGCTCGACCCGCAACAGCGGCTCGTCCAGCCAATTGAAAGCGTATTTGCGTGCCTGTTCGCGATCGATACGTTGCACCGAAAGTCCTCCGAAATAGGGACCCGACAGCGATTTACATCACCACCGTCCTGGGCTGAATCGGCATTATAGAAAGCGGCCTCCGGCATTACGAATCCTGCTCTACGCGCGGTTGCCGGAACTTGTTAAGAATTGCCCAGCCACGGAGGGCCAGACGATGTCTCAGCCACAATTCGTCCCGCGTATTCACTCGACCAGCATGATCGTCATCCCGGCGCGCCTGGCCTCTTCCAGGCTGCCGCGAAAGATGTTGCTGCGCGACACGGGCAAATCGTTGATCCAGCACACGTTCGAGGCGGCCCGCCGCGCCATGCGCCCCACGAGCGTCTGCGTGGCGACAGACCACGAAGAAATTCTCAGCGAAGTTCGCGCCTTCGGCGGCGAAGTCGAGATGACCAGCATCGATTGCGCCAGCGGAACGGATCGCGTGGCCGAGATAGCGCGGCGGCGGCCCGACATCGATATCTTTGTCAACGTGCAGGGGGACGAGCCCGAGCTGTCTGGTCATTCGGTCGACCTGGCGATTGAACTTTTGGAACGCGATCCAACGTTGATGATGTCGACACTGGCCACACCGATTCGCAGGCGTGAACAGCTGCTCGATCCGGCCTGCGTGAAAGTCGTCTTCGACGGGCGCGGCCGTGCCTTGTATTTCAGCCGCTGCCCGATCCCCTTCGTGCGTGACTGGCACGACGACTTGCTCACGGAAAATCCGCCCAACTTCTATCAGCACGTGGGGCTATACGCCTATCGGCGCGAGTTCTTGCTGCAGATTGCCCAAATGCCGCCGGCGCGGCTCGAGCAGTTGGAGAAACTCGAGCAGTTGCGGGTGCTCGACGCGGGATACCAGATTGCCGTGGGCGTGGTCGACGAGCCGACCGTAGGCATCGATACGCCCGAGGATTATGAGGCGTTTGTGAAACGCACCCACGGACGCTAGAATGTGGCTCCAGGGTTCGATTGGGGAATGGCGACCCTGGCCCTCCCTTTAGGCCCCAATTGCTCGGGCTTACCTCGTTTCATAGTCGTAGCACTGTGGCAATGTTTTTTGCCCTGGCCGCTCGGTGGGTAGTGGCGCGCGAACACGCGAACCAACCCGTGGAAATTCATCAAGCACACGGACGGTGGAACGTATGACCAAGCACATCTTTGTCACCGGCGGCGTCGTGAGCTCACTCGGCAAGGGGCTGACGAGTGCTTCAATCGGCATGTTGCTGGAACGTCGCGGCTTGCGCGTGCGCATGCAGAAGCTTGATCCCTACATTAACGTCGATCCAGGCACGATGAGCCCCTATCAGCACGGCGAAGTCTACGTGCTGGACGATGGCAGCGAGACCGATCTCGACCTGGGGCACTACGAGCGGTTCACCAACAGTCCGCTCACGCGGGACTCGAACTACACCACCGGGCAGATTTATTTGTCCGTGATCAATAAGGAACGGCGCGGCGAGTTTCTGGGCAATACCGTGCAGGTGATCCCCCATATCACGAACGAGATCAAGGCGGATATCGCGAAGCTGGCTGGTGAGAATGTCGACGTCGTGATCACCGAGATCGGCGGCACCGTCGGCGATATCGAGAGCCAGCCTTTTTTGGAAGCCATTCGCCAGTACTCGCTGGATATTGGCAAAGAAAACTGCCTTTATATCCACCTGACGCTGGTGCCATATCTTAAGGCGGCCGGCGAACTAAAGACCAAGCCGACCCAACATTCGGTGGGCCAACTGCGTCAGATCGGCGTTCAACCCGATATTTTGATCTGCCGCACCGAGCGGACGATCAGCCGCGAGGATCGCGAGAAGATCGCGCTCTTTTGCAACGTTCCCAAGGATGCCGTGATCGAGGAGAAAGACAAGGATTTCTCGATTTACGAAGTTCCGCTGAGCCTGATGGACAACAAGCTCGATGATTTGATCGTGCGCCGCCTGGGCCTTACGGCGGGGCATCTCGACATGGACGACTGGCGCGACCTGCTACACAAGCTGCGTAACCCCGATCACGAGTTGGGTATCGCCGTGGTGGGCAAATATGCCGAGCACCGCGACGCCTACAAATCCATTTACGAGGCACTCGATCACGCCGGGATCGCCAATCGGGCCCAAATCCGCATCCAACGCATTCAAAGCGAGGAAGTCGAACGCGACGGACCGGAACGGCTGTTGGCCGGCTACGACGGGCTACTCGTGCCAGGGGGATTTGGCGAGCGCGGCATCGAGGGGAAGGTCGAGGCGATTCGCTTTGCCCGCGAGCGTGGAATTCCGTTCCTGGGAATCTGCCTGGGGATGCAGTGCGCGGCAGTGGAATTTGCCCGCAATGTTGTCGGCCTTGCGGGCGCCCATTCGACCGAAATGGCAAAGGACACCCCCCACCCAGTGATTTGCCTGTTAGACGAACAGCAGACCATTACAGACAAGGGGGGCACAATGCGGCTCGGATCGCAAGAAGCCGTGCTCGACCCCGAAAGTCACGCCGCCAAGGCGTACCAACGCACCAGGATTTTCGAGCGGCATCGGCATCGCTACGAATTCAACAACGTGTACCGCAATCAATTCGCTGCCCATGGCATGCTCTTCGCCGGCACCAGCCCCGACCAGTCGCTCGTGGAACTGATCGAGTTGCCCGCGCATCCCTGGTTCGTGGCGGTGCAATTCCATCCGGAATTCAAGAGCAAGCCGACGGCTGCCCATCCGCTGTTTGCCAACTTTATCGGTGCGGCGCTGGCGCGACATTCGCTACGCGGCGAACGGTCACGCGAAGTGGAAATGCCGTAACGGTCGGGCCTGCCGCTCTGAACAGCGGCCCCGGCCCGATGCTGTTCGTATGTTTTGCCTTGCGTGCGGTGGCAAAAGTCACTGAGGGCGGACTCCTCTCAACAAACTGGCCAGCGACACGGCGCACCACGTCCCTTCCAGCACGACGAAGGGAAAGAAGCCGATCATGTAGGACGCCAGGCAGGCCAGGCCGGCGCCCAGGGCGTTGGCCACTTGATAGCGGCGTGATCCAGCCGGTACACGGCCGATCAAGTTGAGGAAGAACGCGCCGAGCAGGATCGCAACACCCAGCGAGCCGATCCAGTCCGCCATTTCTGCAGGATCATTGGGCATGCTGCCGCATTCTGCACAGGAACGCCGCGAGAGGTTTGGCGACGGACGGAGTCCATACAAAGCGAAATGTACGCCCGCCAGGGCGAATGTGACGCGCCCATGATCGCTGACGCTTCGCTAAGCTCCGGCTCTCGGTCCTGATCGCCGCGGGCATAAAAGACCATGCCCGGACGGAGAAGAATATTTGGCTTCCATGCCAATGATGCCAATCCTTGGTCTTGTGCTTTCCAACCGGGTGACAAGCGGGGAAAACAACACTTACTCCGTTCCGGGCATGGGCGCGTATGTGCGCTAGCCGGTTAGTCGATCAAACAGGCGCCGAAATTTCGGCATTCGTTTTTCCAGGTATTCGAGCCAGGAGTTGATGTTCCAGATCTCCAGGCAGACGGCCGCGCCGATCAGCAGCACGTCGCTGTTGGGTTCCACGCGGAGAAACTCGCGAAAGCCTTCGGGTAGCAAAAGCCGGCCGCGGCCAGCCAATGTGACTTGAGTTTGTCGGGTCGATAATAACCGGCCCAGCAGTTGTACTTCTGCTAAGCGTGACTCGAGCTTGCCGGCACGCAGCTTGCCTTGAATGACTTCTACCCCCGCATCGAACGTCCCCTGCCACTGGGCCTGATTCCATAAGCTGAGGCAGCCCGGGCGTTCCTTGGCGAGAATACACGTGGCCTGCTCTCCACCGAGCGATGCGATGAATTCCTGCGGAATCGACAACCGATAACGCTCGTCGAGCGTCCGTCGAAACTCTCCCAGGATCAGGTTGTCGTCCCTAACCATGTCGGTCGGACCACTGAGGACAGGTACTCGTCAGCTCGCAGCGAGACTGCGACTCCGTTCTCGTGCCGGCCAGCTTTGCCAGAACTAGAGTTGGGCAAGAATCCCCAGCCTTTAGCTCTAAAATAACCATTGTGGGTCCATTCCCCACACAGGAAGGAGTCTACCAACTCGAACTCGATTTGCAACCACATTTCTGCTGAAAAAATTCTCGTTGAGGACAGGTCGCGATGTGCGGGAATTTATCGCGAACAGACGCGTTTCACCGCATCAAGATGTCGAGAATCGCGAGCAAACCGCGCGACCCACGCAGAAAAAAATCGCCACGATTCTGTGTTTGCAAAGTTTGAAATCGCATGTTGCAACACGAACGTCGTGCGGACTTCGCATTGCTGGACACACCGATTCGTCGCCGCGCATAAGCGTGGCCCCTGTCTTGAGCAAGCTATTTCGGACCGCTGCGCCTGAGCGTTCTGAAACCATCACGCGCTACGAAGGGTATCCGACAACGTCGAGAGATTTACGACTTTGCAGCGTAAACGAAAAACGGTCGATTCCCGGCAACTGCCCATTGTCAGGCTTGGCAATGCAAGCGGGCCCACGGGGGCCAGACCGGCAACGATGTCTGTAAAGCTGGCTACTTCGCGCATGGCAGGTAAACACAGCGCCGGCTTCGCGGACTCCCCTCGGTAGCAGTTAAAAGACGATGTTCTGCTTGGGTTTATGTCGCATTGTTTCTCAAAGCATGCAACAATGTGTGTCGTCGAAGTCCTCAGCTTGACTCAGTTGCTCCGATTCTCCAGAATCCAGCACAGCTAGGGCCGACCGGCCTGCGAAATTATGGCGACCTGAAGATCCAGGATGGATCTGCCGATCATGGCGATTTGGAGTTGTTCGCCTCGTGCCTGGCGGAATGTGTTCGCACCCGCGCTGATTCACCCTCTTGTGCCATCCAGAGATTCCTATTGTGCCTGAGAGCCTGCCACGCCGCCGTGATGATCGAGAGCCGATTGTCATCACCGGCATTGGCATGATCGCCTCGGTCGGCAAAGATCGCGAAAGCGTGTGGCACGCCGTCCAACAGGGCCACAGCGGAGTGCGCAGCCTGCGGGGCATGGCAGGCATTCCCGACGATCTGCTCATTGCGGCAACCGTCGACGTGCCACTGGGTCGCCCCGGCGAGTTGAAGACTATTACACTGTTGCACATCGCCGCGGCCGAGGCCCTCGCCGATGCGCACGTGTGCTTGAACGAAATCGATCGCGATCGTTTCGCGTGCGCGATAAGCGGACACATGGGTGACACAGGCTTCGTCGTCGAGCAACTCGGGCTCGATCAGATGATCGTCCCCATGGCTGTCCCCTGGTGGCAACAATGGATGCCCAACACGGGCTGCTCGTCGGTGGCGAATCGCTTTGGATTGAACGGCCCGCGGATTTGTCACTCTACAGCCTGCGCCAGCGGATTGATCGACATTCTGGCTGCCGTCCGCACGATAGAAGATGGCAAGGCCGATGTGGCTCTGGCCGGTAGCGCCGAGGGAATCCACCCGTTGTTCGCCGCGGGATTTCATCGCATGGGCGTGCTCGCGCATCATGAAGATCCTGCGCAGGCGTGTCGCCCATTCGATAGCGAACGAAGTGGCTTCGTGATGGGCGAAGGGGGCGCGCTGTTCGTCATCGAACGGCTAAGCCACGCCGTGAATCGCGGCGCGCGGATCTACGCCGAAATCCTTGGCGGCCGGATTCTGGCCGAAGCGCATCACGTCACCGGACTGGACGCTGACAGTGAAGCGCTTGCGTACCTCATCTCGACGACGCTCAATGACGCGCGGCTGGCTCCCAGCGAGGTCAACTATATCAACGCCCACGGGACCGGCACGTTGCAAAACGACGTGGTCGAGACGCGGGGCATTCGCCGCGCGCTCGGTCGCGCGGCTGACAAGATCTGGGTCAGCGCCACCAAGTCCATGCTGGGTCACCTGGTGAATGCCTCGGGCAGTGTCGAGCTGGCGATCACGACGCTGGCACTACGCGACGGATTCGCTCCGCCCACATTGAACCTGACAAATCCCGATCCGCAGTGCGATCTGGATTGCATCCCGTTGGTGGGCCGGTCTTCGCAATTTCAGACGGCGCTGAAAATCTCGGTCGCATTCGGCGGCCACCTGGCGGCTATCGTGCTGAGGCGCTGGATGGATGCCTCGACCGGGTTCAACTACCCGCCAAAAATCGCTGCCTGACCAGCCGCCTTTCGGGCCGCCATCAACAACCGCATTGGGCCGTAAAGGCCGAACGCAATCGTGGCGTGCCGCTTCCGGTGCCTGATCCTGGGACTTATGCATTGAGCCGCAGCAGGCGGCGGGCGTTATCGCGAAATATCTTCGCCGCCGCTTCCGCTGGCAAGCCGATTTGCGCGAACAGCTCGAGCTGGGGCACGTCTTGACCGGGCGCGAGAAAATCGGTGCCGAACATCAGGCGATCCTGGCGGCGGATGAGAAAGGCGCGGCCAAATGCCGGATCGCGGCGGATGGCACCGGCGCCGCTGCCGGCCGAAAGGTCGCCGTACAGATTGGGGTACTTGTCCATCAGTCGGTCGATCGCGCCGCCGGCCGCGACTTCTCCGCGTGGGTAACCGGCCATGTCGGCCGCCGTGACGCCTCCACCGATCGAAGCCCACCATCCCGGGCCATGCCCGATAAAAGGGACGGTCGCGTGCGCGCTGAGCACGCGTTCCAACCCTGGCAGGCCCGGCGCATCCATGTTGCGCAAGTTGTCCAAGTGAAACAAAACCGGCAACTCCAGTTCGGCGCAAGCGCCGTACAGCGCCATGTTGCCTGGATCGTCGATCGCAACTCCTGGCTTGTGCTCGCCGAATCCGCGGACGCCGGCGTCGACATAGCGCCGCAGCATCGCCACCAGCCCCGCGTGGCCGCCAGTGTAACTTGTGCGCGGATCGACCGAGCAGAACGGTATCAACCGATCGCGAAACGGCTTGGTCTGTGCAAGCACATAGTCGCTGCTGATCGGATAGCTGCTCGACTCGGGCGAAACCAGCGGCAGCACGACGGCCTGCGCAATATCGGCGGCATCCATCCAGCGCAACAACTCTTCGGCGGTTAGCTCCTTGCCCGTGTTCCACACCGTGCCGAGATGGGTGTGAACGTCAACGTAGCGACCGGCTGGGAACTTTCCCTGCGGCGCCGCGCCACAAAGATCGCCCGAGAGGAAGTCGGCGGTGAGGGCCGTGGCGCACGCGCCGGCAACGTATCGGCCGAAGGCGCGTCGGGTTGTACGGGAAAGATGCATAGAGTGACCTGTGGTTGGTCGGCGTTCTGTGCCTGACGACGACTAGGGATTCCCCTCGCCATCGCGCCGGTGCAATTCGGAATGCTCCTGTTCATCACTGGGACGATTGTCGCGGCCGCGGGCGGCGGTCAACTCGATATGATCCACGAACTTGACGTTGGCGCACTCGTCGATTTCGTCAGTGTGGCAGGCGGCATAATCGGGAATCACAAAACGCACAGGGCCACCGGCCTTGGCTGGCAACGGCCCGCCGTCGAAGGCGTAGATCAACAGCCCGCGCTCGCGCACGGCAGCCAAGGGGATGCTGGCGTGAAAATCATCAGTCGCCGAGTGCAAGGTCAGATACTGCGCCACGGTCCGCACGCCCACGTGAGCTAACAATCCTGCCAGAGTCACGGCGCGACCATGCCGCTTGGGATCCAGACGGCTGACATCGGCAACCTGGCTACCGAATTCGACCGCTGCTAAATCCGCGAGCGACAGCCTTGCGGGGCGATCCACTTCACCATCGATCAACAGAATTACAGAATCAGCCACGATGATGACTCGCACGGATACAAGATTCGGATGTGAAAGCCACGCGACCACGCCGCGCAGGCATCATACCGGCGTCGCCGAGTCCACGCGACGGGCGCAAAAAAAGAGCGGGCGCCGCTCCCGACCATGTGGAGCGGCGCCCGCCAAAAGATGGGTCGACCCGCGGGCCTAGGGCCCGACATTCCGTTACGAGCAACCCATGCTATTGCCGCAGTTGTGACAGAGATAGCAGTTTCCGTTGCGGACCGTGATCGCACCGCAGCTGTCGCAGCTGGGGGCATCGGCCTGGAAACTGGCAAATTGCTCGCTGCGGATGCGAGGACGTGCGGCGACGTCGCTCTCTGTGCGCTCCAACAGCAAGGTGCCGACCTGATGGCCATGACCGTTGCCATTACCGTTTCCGTTGACGTGAGCCTTGGGAGACGCCGTATGACCATTGGTCTTTTCGGCGCCACGCGGGCCACCTGACTTCGCGGTGTCCTTCGCTTTGGGCGATCCTGCCCCCGCATTCAGCCCGCCGTTCATCCTGGCGACGGGCTTGATCTCACCGGGAGCATCCTCCCCGGCAGAGCCGGCCGTCTCGGTCGGAGACATGTTGGCGTTCGCCTCGCGATAGCCTGGCAGGAACGTGATCCCCAACCAACGAAAGATGTAATCCACAAGGCTCTTGGCGATGCGGATATCCGGATTCTTGGTGTGCCCCATCGGCTCGAAGCGTGTATGCGAGAACTTGTTCACATACACTTCCAGGGGAACGCCGTATTGCATGCTCATCGAGACCGCGGTGCCGAAGCAATCCATCAAGCCGCCGACGGTGCTTCCTTCCTTGGCCATGGTGATGAACAGTTCGCCCGGCCGGCCGTCGTCGTATAGGCCGACCGTGATATATCCCTCGTGGCCGACGATGCTGAACTTGTGCGTGACGGACTTGCGTGTGTCCGGCAAGCGCTCTCGGCGGGGTGCCGCTTTTTGCTTCTCGGCGGCGCGATCCCCTTCGGTGCTAGTCGAGAGGGGCTGGCTTTCCTTCGAGCCGTCACGATACACGGCCAAAGCCTTCAAACCCATCCGCCACCCTTCCAGGTAGGCGTCGGCGACGTCCGCCGGCGTCGTATCACGCGGCATGTTCACTGTCTTGCTGATGGCACCCGACAGGAACGGCTGAGCGGCGGCCATCATCCGCACGTGGGCACGCCAAGAGATCGAACGCGTGCCATTGCGCGGTTGAAATGCACAATCGAAGACCGGCAAATGGGCATCCGACAGATCGGCGGCGCCTTCGATCGTGTCTTCGCGATCGATATACGCCACGATCGACTCAATCTGCGGCTCGTCGTAGCCTAGCGTTCGCAGGGCGAGCGGCACCGTCTGGTTGACGATCTTCAGCATCCCGCCGCCGGCGAGCTGCTTGTACTTCACCAACGCGATGTCAGGCTCGATGCCCGTGGTATCGCAATCCATCAGGAAGCTGATCGTGCCGGTGGGGGCCAGAACCGTTGCCTGGGCGTTGCGGAAACCGTGGACGCGGCCGCTGGAGAGAACGTCGTCCCATAGCGAGCGGGCTGCGTCCTTGAGGTAGGCCGGGCAGACGTCGTCGATCGTCTCGACGGCGTCACGATGCATCTGCATAACACTCAACATCGGCTCGCGGTTCTTCGGATAGCCCTCGAACGGACCGACCGCGGCCGCCAACTCGACGCTGCACAGGTTGGCAGCACCGTGGAGCAGAGCCGTCATCGCTCCACACAAACCCAGGGCTCCCTGCGAATCGTAGGGCAGACCGCTGGCCATGCTCAGGCTGCCGAGATTTGAGTAGCCCAATCCCAGCGGACGGAACATGTGGCTGTTGCGAGCGATGTCGGCCGTGGGATAGCTGGCATGATCGACCAGAATTTCCTGGGCGATGAAGAAGATGCGGCAGGCGGCCTTGAACCGCTCGACATCGAACGTGCCGTCCGACTGCCGGAACTTCATCAGGTTGATGCTGGCCAGATTGCAGGCCGTGTCATCCAGGAACATGTATTCCGAACAAGGGTTCGAAGCGTTGATCCGGCCCGAATTGGGGCAGGTGTTCCAATGGTTGATCGTGGTGTCGTACTGTACGCCCGGGTCGCCGCAATACCAGGCGCCTTCGGCCATCTTGGCCATCACGTCGCGAGCGGGCCAGCTGGGACCCGGCCGACTTGGCTCTGTGACCCAGTGGGTGCTCCAGGGCTTGTCATCCAATACGGCCTGAATGAAATCGTCTGTCAGACGGACCGAGAGGTTGGCGTTCTGGAACAAGATCGAGCTATAGGCTTCGCCGTTGAAGTTCGATTCGTACCCGTTCTCGATGAGGATGCGGGCCTTCTTCTCTTCCTTCAGCTTGCACTCGATGAACTCCATGACGTCCGGGTGCCAGACCTTGAGCGATTGCATCTTGGCCGCACGGCGCGTCTTGCCACCACTCTTTACCACGGCCGCAATCTGGTCGAAAACCCGCATGAACGACAGCGGACCCGAGGGCTTGCCGCCGCCGGACAGCTTCTCGCGATGCGAGCGTAGCGTGGAAAGATCGGTCCCCGTGCCCGAGCCGAACTTGAACAACATGGCCTCGCTACGGGCGAGCTCCATGATGTCTTCCATGCTGTCGTCGACGCTCTGAATGAAACAGGCCGAGCCTTGGGGAAACTCGTAGGGGTTCTCCGGACGTCGCACTTCCTGAGCTTCGAGGTCGAAATGCCAATTGCACTGCGATCCCTTCACGCCGTACTGATGGAACAGGCCGACGTTGAACCACACCGGCGAATTGAATGCTCCGTGCTGGTGCAGGCAGAGCCACGACAAATCGCGATAGAATCGTTCGCAGTCGCTGGGCGTGGCGAAGTAGCCGTCCTTCTCGCCCCAATCGGCAATCGTCCGGCTGACCCGGTGGATCAGTTGGCGAACGCTGTTCTCGCGCTCTGGGGTGGCCACCTCTCCGTAGAAGTATTTGCTGCAGACGACGTTGGTCGCCAATTGGCTCCAGGTCGAGGGAACTTCGCAGTCGTTCTGCTCGAAGAGAACGTCACCGTCTTCGCCTTTGATGGCGGCGGTGCGAATCTCCCACTGAACGGTCTCGAACGGATCGGCCGCGTCGACCGGACAAAAGTCGGAGTTGATAACCAGTCCGTTCGGAAACCGACGAACCGGCTTCTTCTTGGCCGCCGAGGCCGTGACGCGTGATTGCGTGGCGCCTGTATCTTGCTGGGTCATGAGGGCATCCTTTCCAGTAGTATACAAATTTATACTACAATAGAAATGTCTTCGGCAGGCGGCCGGTCCCGGGATACCATTCCTGGGCCCTGCTTCCTTGTTTTCCCGGACTCCCCATCTTTCGGGGAATGCACGCTATATATTGTAGCTGATCAATAAGACAGGTACAACATCAAGTGCAGGAGCCAAGTCTACACGTTTTGAATCGACTGTCAATGAAATTCTAACAATGGCACAACCTACTGCCAAAACTGTACTTAGAACGCACGTTCGGGAACCTCGCCGAGTCGGTCTCGGCGGGCGGAGCGGTGATAAAAGGTTGTGGGCCCTTTCGTTGCGGCGATTCGTGCTAGCTGCGAGATCTCTGCCGTTGGCCCAAGAAGTTTTTAATGGACGATTGGGACCCTGATCCCTTAGGTCCGGCACTCGTCACCCGGGGACCGCTACCTTCCCAAACGACCCAATAGAAAAAGGCCGCCACCCAGAAATGGGGCGGCGACCTTTGAGAAGGCGCATTGATTGGCTGACCGACAGAGGTTGGTGTCTAGCCTACCAGAATCTTGCTGACGCGGACCTTGGTGTGCAATTGGCGATGGCCTGTCTTGCGGCGCGAATTCTTTCGCCGACGCATCTTTTGCACGACCAGCTTGGGTCCCTGCGACACGCCCACGACCTCGGCGACGACCGCTGCCCCGGCAAGCGTGGGCTGGCCGATCTTGGTGCCGGAATCGTCCCCAAAGGCCAGGACCTGGTCGAAACGCAACTCATCCCCCGCGCTTGCTTCGCGGTAATCGAGCTCGAACTCCAGACCTTCGTGGACTTTATATTGCCGTCCGCCGTCGACGATGATCGCGTACATCGCTGCGTTCCCGTAATCGCTGTTTGTCAGTTACAAGCCGGCGGCTGATGCCGCGGCAGTTCGCCGAGACAAAAACCCGGCGAACCTACGAATATCCAGATTTTGAGCCTTGCAGTGTAGTGGACCACCAGCCGCGCGTCGAGGGTCAACGGGCCTGGAATTTGATGTCCCGGCCGTTGGAATCGAAGGTTTCGACCAGCAGATGCTCCGGGGGGACCCCCTCCCGCCCGTAAATCTGCACCGAGATTCCGGCGTCGTCCTCGATTTTGGCCAATTCACGGCGTTTCTTGTTGTTCAGATACGTTGCCACCTCGTCAGCCACTGTGACAGCCACCTTCGAAGCATCCTCCTGTTGGCTGGCCAAAATCAGCATGCGTACGACCTCGATGGCCATGCTCTCGGCGGTTTTGACAACGCCCGTTCCCTCGCAGCCAGGGCAATCCTTGAACACGCTCCGCTTGAGGCTGGGGCGAATCCTTTGCCGTGTCATCTCGATCAGGCCGAAGGGGCTGGTGCGCAGGATCTTGGTCCTGGCCCGATCGCGCTTGACGGCGTCGCGCAGCGCGCGCTCGACCCCGCGGCGGTGTCTTTCCTTACGCATATCGATAAAGTCGTTGACGATCACGCCTCCCAGATCACGCAAGCGCAGCTGCCGCGCGATCTCGCGAGCCGCCAGCAGATTCATTTGATAGGCGGTCTCCTCGGCGGAGTCGTCGGCGCGAAAATTTCCGCTGTTCACGTCGATCGCCACAAGAGCCTCGGTCTGGTCGACGACGATCGACCCGCCCTGCCTCAGGGGGACCTTGCGCTGATGAATACGACTGATTTCTTCGTCGAGCCGATAGCGATGAAACAGCGGCTCTTTACCTTCGTACAGTTGCAAGCGATGCACGTAGCGCGGCATGACGATTTGCAAAAACTCTTTGGCACGCTCGTGCGCGGCATGCTCGTCGATGTAGATGGCATCGACGTCGCCGGTAAAGATGTCGCGAATCGTGCGTATGATCATGTCGCTCTCTTCGTAGATATCTACGGGAGCCGGCGACTTCTTGATCCTGCGGACGATTACCTTCCAGAGCCTGAGCAAATAGGCCAGGTCGCGCGACAGTTCCTTCTTCGTGCGATCGATTCCTGCCGTGCGGATGATAAAGCCCAACCCCTTCGGCGGGTTCAGTTCGAGCATCACGTCGCGCAGCTTGCGGCGGATATCGTCGTCTTCGATCTTGCGGGAAACTCCCACCCGCCCTAATGCCGGCATCAGGACCAGATAGCGCCCCGGAATGCTGATATAGGTGGACAGCGTGGGACCTTTGGTGCCGATGCCTTCCTTGATGACCTGCACCAGGACCTCGTCGCCGCGGCGGAGAATATCCTGAATCGGAGGCTTAATGCGCGGCCGGGCGCCTGGGCGTGGTCCGCGCCTGCCGCGTTGCGGCTGAGACTCTTCGCCTTCATCGCCGACATGCTCATCTCCGCCGTTGCCGCGATGGCGATGCGAGCCGCCATCCTCGATCGGCTTATTCGGATCGTAGCCGCCTTGCCGGAAGTATTGCGGCTCGACGTCGCTGATGTGCAAAAAGCCGTTGCGCCCCACACCGAAATCGATGAAGGCGGCCTGAATGCTCGGCTCTATATTGACGACTTTCCCTTTGTAGATGTTTCCCACGTAGTTGTCTTGACTGCTGCGTTCGATGTACAGCTCTTCCAAGACACCATCTTCGACGATCGCAATCCGGCATTCCTCGGGCTGCGAAACATTGATCAACATTTCCTGCTTCATGCTATGGCTTTCTAGGTCGGCATGCTGTCGTGAGCCACGGTGTTCTCGACGATCCGCAGCGGATCGGTATGAAGAGGTCTTCATCGCGCGAGTACCACCTCGGTTCGGATCGGGAACAAGCCTTGCTCGCGCAAGTCGTCCAATCCCAACGCGGTGAGGATGTCCTTGGCGCGCAAGCTACGCTCGCGCGAGGCAGACAAACGAAATCGCAACACGCCCCCGTCAACCGCGGCGGCGACAAGTAGACCGCGTAGATCCACGGTCGGCTTGGCACTGCGTGCCACCGGCAACGTGGACTGTGCGAGCAAGGACGCTACGCGGGCAGCCGTCTCGGCCTGCCGGTCGTCGGGCAACGGAAACTCGTAGGCAAACTCGCTGACTTCAGCGCTGGGCGCCGTCGGCGGTAGCTCCTCGACCTGAGTCGTGGTTAGGCCGGCCGGTGCACTTGCAGAAATCGTGTTGCGGATTGCGTCGATCGTTTCGTCCCCGTCGAAGTCCACCTCGACGACCTCATCGTAACCGGCTTCTCCCATCGGCAGCGCCGAGGGGAGGCTGATGCGCGGGCGCCGATGGCACCCTTCGGTCATGACAAGCGGCACTCCGGCGCGGCGCAGGATACGCTCCCAGGCGCGCACCAGGTCGAGGTGGCCAATCAGGCGTAGATCCCCTTCTTTGCGAAATCGTAGGCGTACTCTTCGTCGAACCATCAGCTCATGTGCTTCGCGCTGCCGATGCGCGAAGCGTTTGGTTGTTCGTCGCCACGATCACCTGGCGGCCCTCGGGCCGCACGACTACTCCGGCAGATCGGGCAGGATTGTCTTCAACTCTTGTCTCAAATAACTCGTCACGTCGCGGGCATTTTCGAGCGACAGGGCTCGCTCTGCCACGGCGCGGCACTGCTCCAGCGTAACGCTGCGGCAGAGACGCTTGATCTCGGGGACTGCGGCGGCCGCGACGCTCATTTTCCGCAACCCCAAACCCAAAAGAAGCATCGTGTATGTAGAATTCGCGCTCATTTGTCCACAGAGATTGATCGGCTTGCCATGCCGATCGGCGGCCGTGATCGCCATGCTGATGAGCTTCAGCACCGCGGGATCGCTGCCGCTGTACAGATCGGCCACGTCCTTGTTGCTGCGATCAACGGCCAATGTGTACTGAATCAAGTCGTTGGTGCCGATGCTGAGAAAATCGACCTCTTCCACAAAATGATCGATCATCAGCACCGCCGACGGAACCTCGACCATCATGCCGACCGGGATGTCACGGTTGTACGTCTCGCCGCGCTCATCCAGGTCTTCCATTACGTCGGCCAGCACCATCTTGGCCTGACGCAACTCCAATAACGTGGCAATCAAAGGGAACATTACACGCACGTCGCCGACGGCGCTAGCGCGCAAAATCGCCCGCAGTTGCGTACGGAACATCGGCAGATTGCGCAGCGCCAACCTCGTGCTACGAAGACCGAGAAAGGGATTTTTCTCGTCTTCAATTACCACCTGCGTAGTCACTTTATCCGCGCCCAGATCAAAGGTGCGAATAATGACCGGCCGATGATCCATCGTCTTTACAACGCCGGAATAGGCCTGAAAATGAACTTCCTCGTCCGGCGGCGTCGTGACGCCCAAGTAAAGAAACTCCGTCCGATATAGACCGATACCGTCGGCGCCACGGGTCAGGCACTGACGTGCTTCGTGCGGGAACTCGATATTCCCGAGCAGCTCGATGCAGGCCCCATCCTTGGTCGTCGCCGGCAGATCGCGCAGCGCCGACAGCTCGACTTCATGGGTCTTGTGGTGCTCTTCATCGCGACGATACCAAGCCAGCGTCTCGTCGTCGGGCTGGAGAATGACCTGCCCTCGATCACCGTCGACGATCACCATGTCTCCGCCGGATACATCGGTCAGGAACGTGCCGATGCCGACGACGGCGGGAATCTCCATGCCTTGCGCCACGATCGCCGTGTGGCTGCCAGGCCCGCCTAACTCGGTGGCAAAGCCAAGCGCAAACTGACGATCGAGATTGGCAACCTCGCTGGGAGTCAGATTGTGCGCCAGCACCAAAACGGGTGACGTCAACGAAGAGATTTCCTCGCGGCGACGCCCTAGCAGGTTGCGCAGCAGGCGTTTCTCGATATCCAGAATGTCCGTGGCCCGTTCGGCCATGGAACTGCTTTGGAGCGACTGGAAGACTTTGACGTAGCGGCGGAGGGCCCGACTGACGGCATACTCTGGCGAGTAGTGCCGGTCGCGGATCAGCTGCTCCAACTCGCCGCGCAGGCGCGGGTCGCGGAGCATTTGCAGATGAGCTTCGAAGATGGCGCCATACTCGCGGCCCAACTCCAGCGCGACCGCATCCCGGTTGCGCTCGACTTCTTGCATCGAGGCCGCGAATGCGGCTTCCAGACGCAGCAGTTCTTCATCGACGGCGTCGCGCGCGACGAAGCGGCGAGGGATGCGAAATCCCTCATTTCCCATGACAAGTGCCTCGCCGATCGCCACACCGGGCGAAACGGCGATACCCTGCAACCGCTGCATGTGAATCCTTGTGTGCTGCCTGGCGCCGGTGCGCCTTGGTAGCGTGCTGGGCCGGCAACTGCACGTCCAGCAAGCGCCGCCAACGCGACGAGGCGCGTGGGGGGCGACGGCTCCGGGGCCACGCTTCCCGCCTCCGCGCACCAAAGTGCATGTCACCCAATGGTGCGGTGGGATGGTTGCGCGTGCCTGGCGGTCAGCCGCCACCGGCTACTTGCCGCGTGAAAGCAGAAACGCCCCCTGTTGGGGAACCCGACGGCGGCCGGACGATTCGCGTCGCAGCCAAGCGTCAGATGCGCTTGCTAATTCCCGCGCGGCAAGAACTCTGGCTTCGGCGATCGCTGGCGGCACGCGTTTGTGCCGGCCGGCAGCTCGCCAAGCCCCACGTAATGTCTAACACGGTGTTTCGTCTTCGGCGAAGTTATGCGCTACCAGTTCGGCCAGCGCGTCCAACGCCTGCTCGGCGTCACTCCCCGAGGCTTCGATCGAGAGGGTTGTTCCCGCGGTCGCAGCCAGAGTGAGAATCGCCAGGATACTCTTACCGTCAACTCGCTCACTATCTTTGACTATTTCAATGCGAGATTCGAAGCGGCTGGCCAACTTCACGAACATATCGGCGGGGCGTGCGTGCAAGCCCTGCGGGTTCGTGACGACCACCGTTCGTTGCGACTTCTGTTCGTTCATTGATAACAATTCAACCGGGCAGGCGTACGTCGTGAGTCGTGTCCGGGCGTCGTCAGTGCAACCACCCGCTCGGCGATGCTTCGATCGCCCGGGGCTATTCACCCCGAAAGCTGCAGTCAGGAAACGAACTGATTGTTATCCGCCTCGTCCAACAATTGCAGAATCTCTTCGGCATTCTTGGCTTGCTTCAAGAATTTGCAAAACGTGTCATCGCGCAGTTGCCGAGAAACATTCTCCAGAGCCCGCAGGTGATCGCCGGGCCGATCGGGCGGCGAGATGAGCAGAAAGAAGAGATTTACTTTCTCGCCGTCGAGGCTATCGAAATCGACCCCCTCGGCACTGACGCCCACGGTGCCAATCAAACGGTCCACACTGGCATGCTTGGTATGCGGAACCGCCACGCCACGCCCGATGCCGGTGCTGCCGAGTTCTTCGCGTTTCAGGATGGCCTTGATGATGCCTTCGTACTCGGCGGCCGAAACCTTGCCCGCGTCAAGCAGAGCCTGAGCCATCTCGCGAATCACGGACTCTTTGTCATCCGCCGTGAGATCCGCGCGAACGGCCTCGCGGCTTACAAAGTCTGCAAACTTCATTCACCCACTCCTTCTACACGCTGCGGTTCAGGGCGACGGCCGGGGTGTCGGAGATCTCGGTCAGTTCACTTCCGGATCAGGCTCGACAACGCTTCCCTGCTGCCGAAGTCCAGGGGTGCGGTGGTGGTCCTGGACCTTTTCCTTGTACTTTCTCAACTGCTGTTCAACTTTGTGGACGGCGCAATCGACCGCAGCCATGAGCTCGGGGGCCTGCTCGGTGGCGACAAAGTCGTGCTTGTGCTCCGCCGACACGCGCAAGTCCACCGAAGGGGCGTCTTTATGCTCTAAATTCACCGTGAACTCGACGGCCGTCAAACGCTCGAAATACTTCGGCAACTTTTCCAATTTGGCGACGATCTTGGCTTGGGTTGCCTCACTTAAATGTCCGTGCCGGGCTGAGATGCTTATCTGCACCGCGCCGCTCCTAACCAGGGGGTCTGTATGCTTCGGGCATGCTGAAGCGCGACAAAAAGACCCATTCTAACCAGTGCCCGAATGCGCTACAAACGAGGCAAAAATCAGAAAAAGGGTATGACAACGGCCAGTTTACCCGATATCGGCCCCAGCGTAAGGGGATACATCCAGGCAGGACAAGTCGAGGGCAATGCCTGGTGGGTTCCCAAAGCCAGCGCAGGCGCCGCCCGTGCAACGCAGCGCAAAACCGGTGACTCGCCGACCCGGCCGTGAAGGTGCTAGGTCAGCTTATGCCGTCGGATTGCAAGTAATACTCTGCGACATTGCCCAAAGCTCACCCCGCGGACTTGGGCACGATCTGGCCTTCGGCCAGCTTTCGTCTCCAGGCGCGGAGGCCGTCCTGGCGCTTGGCGGGGGAATACTCGGGTTTATACCCTAGCGGCCCCGCCGAGACGCGTTGCAGGTTCCAAAACGCCAACACGCGAAAATCCAGATCCTCGTGATCGAGGTTAGCGACCAGCCGCGCCGCCGCACCATCTTGCAGTTCACGGCGGGAGAAGCCCCGCAGCATTTCATACAATTCTTGGGCTTCCGCGGCATCGCGCTGGCTCTCCAGCGTCTCTTTCAACTGCTTGGCTAGCTCAGGACTGCGCGCCAATGCATCGCGGGCCCCTTCGATCTGGCTCGACCAATTGATCTTCTGCTTCTCATCATTCAACAGTGGCAGCAGGGCCTCGAAATCGCCAAGTAGCGTGAGGCAGTGAACGGCCAGATTGCGCACTTCGTAACGCCGACTTTCGGCCAGGGCACGCAAGCGAGCCTGCACCGGCTCGTCCACGATCAGATCCCGGTTGACGAAGTCGACCGCCTGCCGTTCCATCTGGCTGAGCGGATTGCCGTTGATCCAAGCCGGAAACGTCACCTCGGCCGATGCCGGCGAATCTTCGACCGCGCCCGCCGCCAGCAATGATCTCATCGCGGGCGCTTTCAAAGTTTCCGGAGCTACGCCCGCCTTGGCGAGATATTCGATGTCGCCGTTGGGAACGTACAGAACGGCGCTCGTGCGGGCTTCATCCTTAAGAGGATCAGCGCCGTCGGGCAGCCACCGGTGAGCATCGAGCGCGATCCGCGTGTCGGTGCCCAAAAAGGTCACCAGGTACACTCGGCCGTCGACTTGCAGGTTGAGCTGGGTGCCGGGTTTGCCAGCCGTGGCGACCACCACCTGACCGTCGATGACGTGCAATCCAGGAACTCCGTTCTCGTCTGGCGCCATGAGCCGAATGATCGAACCGCCCAGCATGTGGGCAATGGCGACTCCGCCCGTGCTCAGGGCGATTCCCGGCCGAAATGTCGGTAACGCCACCAGCTCTTCGTCGGCCAGCAGTGCGTCTCGCGTCGAAAGGCGAGTCCATGCGCCGTCGGGCGGCACCGCGTGCAGCATGATGTCGTTTTCGTTCGTCAATCTCCCCACGGCCACGGCGGCCCCGCTTCCTGCGTCCATTCGTCGCCCTCCGCCAGCCACCAACGCCTGGTCGTCGAGTGCCGTCGGTGCTTCATCCGAGCCCGGCATTCCCGCGCCATGGTTGCCTCGTGGTGCGGCGCCTTCCGGCGGCACATCGGTATTAAACGCGGAATCCTGATCTACCGGCAGGCGCAGCGGATTGCGCCCTCCGGCCACTGCGGGGGGAACGTCGTCGGACGGCGCATCCGAAGTAACTCGCGACTCCTCACGCGCGATCTCGCGGGCCTCGGTCGGCTCGGAAGCCGCCGCTTCAGCGACCGGCACAATCGGAGAGGTGTCGGCCGTCGAGAGTTCGCTTGATGGCTCTGCGGCGGCGGGCGCGTCTGTCTGCACATCGGCCGACTGTGTGGGGGCCGGCGGTGTCGTTGTTTCCTTGACAGGGGGCAGGATACCTTCATCCAGACTGGCCAAATTCCATTCCATGCCGGGGTGGCCAAAGTACAAGTAAGTGGCCGCGCCCACGGCGACGAGCCCCAAGGCGAGAGCCCCCACCGGCAACCAGCGACTGCGACGTTTCGGCTGGTCGCGGAGCCAGTCGGGAATTTCTGGACGCCGGCGACGTGGTAGCGTACCGACAGTGGTCAACTCGCCATCATGGTCGCCGTCGTGGTCGTCGGGAGAAGCCGTTACTTCGTCCTCGTCAACCTCATCGATAGTTTCGTCGTGGTTAGGCAAGGAGTACATGCGCCGCCGCAGTTTCTGATCGACGGCCGCCGGCTCGCCAAGCACCAACGCCAATATCTGATGTGCCGAAGCGACCTCGGCGAGGTGGACGTCCGACGTCAGGCAGATTTTCTCGAATTCGGTGACCTGGCCGACCGGCATCGTGTGATCCAAGTATTCGGCCACGGTGTTCGCGTCGCCGGCCAGGCCGCGCGCTTTGACCTTGGGAGCACCGAGTTTCAATCGCCGACTGACGTCGCGCACGCGATGCATTAAATCCGTGGCAAACTGACTGGCTTCGATACGCTCGTTTAGGGATTGGGCGTCGGCCGGCTCTAACTGATCGTCAAGGTAAGCCAGCAGGTAACGCAGAGTCAGTCGCATCTTCATTTTCCAGAATGAGTGTCAAGCGTTAAGCAGGCGAAACTCCAGGATCCGATCCCAACCGGCCCACGCGAGACCACGAAATCGCAGTCGCGCGCGGCAAATGACTATCAGATCCTTCTCCGCCATCTAAGGGTAATAGTGGGAGTCCGTGGCCCGATTCGTACGAGAATCTGGCAAAAAATGCGCGCAACGACGGCGCAGCCGCGACCTAAACCACGCTGTTTTCCCAAGATTCGGCAATTGGTGCCGATTTTCGCGCGACGTTTTGATACGCGATGGGTAAAGGCGCACCACATCCTTGGCCGGTTGTTTATTGCCATCCATGCGCGCCGCAGCTGCTCAGCTAGGAGCGAGCCCCGGCGTGGCCTCGGGCAGGCCAGCCCTCGTCTGCTTGCTGCCGCCTTTGGAACGAGGGAACCAGGGGCGCCGCGGAAAGCGCCAGAAGCGAGGCGGCCAATAGCAGGCTCGTCACGAGTAGCGGGTGCAAGATGGGTTCTTCGCTCGGCCCGGGCGAGTTCCACTGCGGAACGTGTTCCCAACCACTGACCGTCCGCCGCCAAGCATATCCGGTCATCTCTGGCCGCGGCGCCGAACCGCCAAATTGCCACACCGCTGCGGTGAGCGCGGCAAACAGCGTCAGAAACCACAACAGGGACCGGACCATTTAGCCGACGTCTCGCAGATGTTGAATCGCCATGGCGGGAATATCGCCAGACGCGCAACAACAGAAAAGCAATCAACGGACCGGCCACGTACGAAACAGTCTCCATTTTGCGCAACCGATTATCTTGATACGTGTTGCGCCGTGCGACTAGGCGACCCGAAGCAGAGGGAGTGTGGCTTTTTTGCGACCCGGTGCAGCCGCCACACCACGCGGGCGCCGCAAAAAAGCATCGACGTCTGCCTTGACCTGTACTTACGTCCGCCGGTCAGCAGTTGGCCGAATGTGTTAGCCTTGTCCCCAGAGGATAAACCGCAACTTGCCGTATCCCGAGGCGTTGCCGACCTCGAAGAAGAGGGCCCCGGCGGGCTATTTATACGGGATGTTTGCGACGGGACGTCGCGCAGGCCGGCCATCGGCTCAGGGAAGTTTTCGTTACGGCGAAACGGACTTTTCGAGTCCGCGCACCGTAGCACTGATAAGAAACATGGGAACGTCGATCCAACCTGACGATTTGTAGGCGCAGCCCTCGCCGGTACGTCCGAGCGAACTTCCGCCGGTGAAGGCATTCCGCCCGCCGATGCGGCATCGATTTCAGAAGGGTTTCGAGAATTATCCGGAAAAAGCTTGCGGACTTGGCCGAGCGCCGCGCTGGTTGACGTTTCAGCATGTTGCAGCTGTCACGTAGAATAGAGTAAATCGGGCCGCGGACACGCTCCTCTAAGCAGAGCTCGCCAGTTTGGGAGTGCTACTTACGTGTCGACAAGTAACCGCATTCGATTGCAACGCACCATCCGGGAGGCCGAAGGCTACCTCGAGTTGGGCATGCCCCGGCAAACGCTCGCGCTATTGGATCGCGTTGAGCATCCGGGTACCTATCGCGGGCATGTTCTGTACCTGCGAGGCGAGGCACTACGCGCCCTGGAAAAGTACCAGGATGCCGTGCCTATTCTGGTCGACGCGGTCGATCTGGCCCCCAGCAACATTCACGCCTGGATGGCGCTCGGCTGGTGCTACAAGCGGACCGGGCGCCTGGACCAGGCCATCGAAAGCCTGCAAAAAGCGCGCGAGGTCGAACCGAGCGAGCCATTGATCGAATACAACCTGGCCTGCTATTACAGTCTGAAAGGGGCCAAGCAACTGGCCCTGGAGTACCTGTCGCGGGCGCTACAGAACAACCCCGCCTTCCGCGAGATGGTCGGGCGCGAGCCGGACTTCGACCCGATCCGATCCGATCCGGGTTTCCAGGCGCTTGTGAGCGTCGTCGTCTAACCGTTCGTAGCGAACGATCTCGACGCATTCTGCAACATCCGCGTGCGCCGTTGCCATGTCTCCGATGGCGTACGTGATCGAACGTTTTCCAGCAGCCGACTTAATAGGCGAACCAAGTACCGAACACGCCACCGCTGACGATCGCGCTGCCGTTGGAATGGACATCGCGAATCGCAGGCTGGTCGTTCAGATAGGTGGGGATCTGGTTGTCGGCCAAACCGACGCCGGCCAGTCCGATGACGCGATAGGCAACGAACAAACTCCACCTCGGCGACAGAAACCACTGCGTGCCCAAGTCCAATTGCCCGAGCAGGGCCACGTCGTTCAGCTTGCCGCCAATGTTGAAGCCCTGGTCGCCGGCCGCGTTGAACAGGTGCATGTTGCTGGTGGCGTGGTTGCCGAAAACGCCCACGACAGGCTGGGCATACAGGCTTACGGTGCGGGTCAGGAAGTAGTTCCCGCGGGCACCGGTTTGCACGCCGATCATGTTGTTGACCATCTTGGTATCGAGGTAGGCCTCGGTACCGTTGATCTGCGGAATCGTCTGCGATCCGGACACCGCACCGAAGACTAGGTCATCCGTAAATCGCAGGTAGCGGACGCCGGCCATCCAATTCACTTGGCAGCGCTGCGTGGGAGTAAACAGCGGCAGCCGCCAGAAGTTCAGTTCGACATTCTGTAAGTAGTCGCGGCGCCACAACTCGTGCTTGAGCGCTCCGTCGAAGTAGTCGGAGGCGTTGTAGGGACCGATGGTCGGCACCGGGGGTGCATCAAGAATGATGGGCGTGACAAGTCCGTCGTTGACGGCCGGTGCGTTAACGCTCGAATACCCATTGAGTGGGGTCAGCGCCCAATAGACGCCTTCGACCGCGTAGCCACCGCAGCAGTTGCCATATCCACCCAGCCCGGCGCCGCCGATACCATAGGCTGGTCCGCCGAAATATCGGCCCAACCGAACCTCACCCCCTGGCTGGAATTGGTTATTGGGATCGTTGGTGTTCATCAACTGGTTGGCGGGCGTGTTGCCGTCGGCCGAGGTCCAGAACTTGTTACCTCGATCGCGTCCCATGAAGAGTGCCGCTGCACCGCCGAACCAAGGGCAATAGGGGGCGGCGCAAGGAGCGCACGTGTTGCACGAATCGCCGCAATCATTGCAGGCCGAAGCCATGGGGCTCGTACTGCCAATGACCGTGTCTTGCATGGCGCCTTGCGGCATCATGCCCGGCTGCGACATTCCCCCCATATAGGCGCCTGGTTGGCCCATTGGGCCTGGCTGTCCCATCATCGCGGCATTGTAGGCCTGCGGCGGAATCACGTAGCCACTGGGCGCGACGGCACCGGGCTGTCCGCCTCCATAATTCGGAAACGATTGCGTGGTGCCGGCGTAGTTGGGGAATACCGTTCCGCCGACCGATTGCTGGCTCAAAGGTTGATAAGCCGGCAGAACGGCCGGAGTGGCACCCGGCGTAGCGGAGCCGGTTTGCGCCAGTGCGCTCGGCGCGGTCGACAACAAGCAGGCAGTCGCTGCCCACGCGTGTAGCCATTTCATCCCAACACACTCCGTTGCCAGCATGCGAAGGTGGATCCGTCCGCCGCGAGAATTCAGCGTCCGCCCGGGGGCGAACATGGCTTCCTAACGCGGCTATATTTCCATCGTCTAGCTGAGAGCATGGAGTTGCTCAATCCACAGCTAGCAAATCGAAAATTGCCCGGTGCATCCGGTACGATCCGTACGACCGTTAGCATCAACATTTCCTGCCGTTCCGGAGAGGACCGCGCACGCCGTGCAATCGTCAAAGTCGACGTAAACGGCAAACTACCTGCGCGCAATCACAGGTTGGCGCGGGGGAGACATGAGGCACCGAATGGGCCTGCAAAGAGCCCGTCGAAGAATCGACATGCGGATCGCTGAAAAGACAGCGACTAGGCCGAGCGGGCACGCAGGGGCTTGCCGCTAGCGGGCAACGGGACAACGTCCTTGCCCGATCCGCTGGCGCCGCTGGCCGCCAGCACCTCGGCGGCCAATTGCCGGTAGTCGTCCGCGCCATGAGACGTGGGGGCGTACCGGAAGATGGATTGACCGAAACTTGGTGCCTCGGCCAGGCGGATGTTGCGGCGAATCCGCGTCTCGAAAACCTGCGCTCCTGACCACGGGACGCGGCGATCTCGCGATTGTTTCAGGAACACATCGACGTCTCGGCTGACCTCGCCCGCCAGACGAGTGCTGGTGTCGAACATACACATGATGATGCCACCAAGCGTCAAGCGAGGGTTGAGCCGGCGCGCGACGAGTTCGATCGTCTCGAGCAGTTTGCTTAGGCCGTGCAAGGCGAGGAAGTGCGGCTGCAAGGGAATGAAGACTTCGTCGACCGCCGCCAGCGCATTAATTGTCAGGATGCCCAACGACGGGGGGCAATCGACCAGCAAGAAATCGTCGGTCGCGCGATCGTTGCTGTCGGCTGCGGCCTGATCGTCGTCAGCCAGTTTGTCCCGCAGAATGACTTCCCGGCCGACGACCCCGGCGAGTTCCAGTTCCACGGCCGCCAGGTCGATGTGGGATCCGACTAGCCATAGATTCTCCTCAATTTGCCGGCGGACGGCAGATAGCGGGGTGTCGTCTACCAGAACGTCGTATATGGAACGATCGTCACGCCCAGGCTCGACGCCCAGATGTAACGTGGCATGGGCTTGTGGATCGAGATCGACGATCGTCACGCGGCGGCCGGAGGCGGCCAGCGCCGCCGACAGATTGACCGCGGTCGTGGTTTTGCCGACCCCCCCCTTCTGATTCAGAATCGCGATCCTGCGCATGCCGGCTCTGGGGGTTAAAGGCTCATGGCGCGAAACTATCAGGCTCCGCAATCGGTACGCGGCCACCGGTCGGGCCCCAGGCACGATTGCGCCCGACACGACCACGCGGAAACGTATAGTTGCCGGGGGCGACCGTGCCGGGCGGGGATTATACGTTTGCCCAGAAAATGAACCTATACGAGATTGAGTCGCGTTCGGGGGGCGTTGGCCAGAACTTCGTTTTGAGCTAAAAAAGACCCGACCGTGCTGGCGCCGCAACGGTTCCTCTCGACGATTCAGCCCCGACAGACATAAGGTTTTGACAGCATGCGAGTTATTGTCGAGCAAGATGCGGCCGGAGTGAGCCGCGTCGGCGCCCGATTTGTCGCCAACATCGTGCGGCGGAAACCGACCTGCGTCCTGGGATTGGCCACCGGTGGCACTCCGCTGGGAATGTATGCGGAGCTAATTCGCATGCACCGCGAGGAATCGCTCGATTTCTCCCGCGTCGTCTCGTTCAATCTGGACGAGTATGTGGGCCTGGGTCCCACCCATCCGCAAAGCTATCGCCTGTTCATGCAGCACAATCTTTTCGACCACATCGACATCGACCCCCGCAATACGCACGTTCCGGATGGCCGGGCGTTGGATTTCGAAGCCTATTGCGAGCAATACGAAAAGATGATCCGCGACGAAGGGGGCATCGATTTGCAGGTCCTGGGGATCGGCGGCGACGGCCACATCGCCTTTAACGAACCCGGTTCGTCGCTGGGAAGCCGAACCCGCTTGAAAACGCTCACTGAAGAAACCGTGCGCGACAACGCCCGCTTCTTTGGCGGCGAGGAAGCGGTGCCTCGATTGGCCATCACCATGGGCGTCGGCACGATACTCGAGTCTCGGCAATGTTTGCTGCTGGCCTGTGGTAGCACGAAAGCGCGGGCCGTGCGCGACACGATCGAAGGCCCGGTCACGGCACAAGTAACGGCCTCGGCATTGCAACTGCATCGCGACGTGATTGCGGTGCTGGACCAAGACGCCGCGCGCTTGCTGGAACGTCGCGACTACTACCGGCAGATGGAAGACGCCCAGGGCAAACTTCAGACCGGGCACGTGCCACGGTAATTCTTTGGTTGCCTCATCCGCAGCGCGATGGATGTGCGCTGCATAGACATGATACGGCTGACACCACGCGACATTAGCCCAATGTGCCCGTCGTAGTGAGCCGACGATAAAATTTCGCGTTCTCGCCAAGCAGCAAGAGCACCTTGGCGCTCACTGCCATCGAACGGCACTCTTTTGGCAACGCTACCGCGCCCTGCAAACTCGTGAATTGCTAATTGGCGCCAATAGATTCGGCCGCGGCCCGCGTGCTCAAAGCCTGTAATATCGACAAGTCGGTTCCCGACACCAGAAACCGCGTGCTGCCGTCAGCAAAACAAAAGTTCGCGCCTCCCGGATGCTCGCTGCCATAAGCGCACATGCGCATGTCGGAATAATACGCGAAGTCGGCGAATGAACTGGCCGACGGGCTCTGGCTGGCGCGCGTGTCGTACGAAAAAGGCAGCCGGAAGTTGATCGGCGCGTAGGCGCTCATCGTGACATGGCCGATCATTTTGCGACTGGTCGAAGCCCCCCACCAACCTTGTTGATTCAAGGGCTCTCCCCATCCGACGTCGTTGAACGACGTATAGTTCGGATCGGTGTGTGACCGCTCGCCAAAGAGCAGGGTCTGGCTCAGTCCGTCAGTGATATCTTGGGGTCGAGTTGGCACCTGATTGCTATTGGGTTCGGATGCCTGACCGGTCGTATGGAACACTCCGTCAGCGGTCGACTGCAGAGGAAAATAGGAACGAGAGCCCCCATTTCCGCCATAACTTGTCAGCGCATAAACCCAATTGTTGACCTGCGACACAATCGGGTTGTCGGCAATGTTATCGGACGGACAAAGCAGCAGTGGCAGCACAACGGCGGTATTCGACTGCGCACCTTGGTTGGCATTGTTGATCGGATCGACGTAGTTCCAGGAGACCAGCACATTGCTATCTTCGAGATAAGGCAACAGGTAGGCAAACAGCGGGATGCCGCGATAGGAAACAGTAGATTCAAAGAACCACTGCTGAACACCGGAGGGGAAGTATCCCAAGGCGGTCGCATGTCCCGAGGCCGCAATGCCGAGCTGCCTAAGTTGACTGGCGCATTGCGCACGACGCGCCGCCTCGCGGCTTGCCTGAACCGCCGGCAGCAACATGGCTATTAACAATCCAATGATCGCCACCACGACCAGCAACTCGATGAGCGTGAGACCACTGCGTGCGCAACCGGCATTCGCACTACGGCCGATCCGGCCCATTGCCGCGCTCCCTTGTTGACCGGGGCGACTCGACATCTGATTCAGGCCGTACGGCTCAGGAATGACGCCGCCGCGTCGCCCGAGTAACGACCATCGCGACGGCAGCAAGTGCGCACAGGGTGAAGGCGGAAGGCTCGGGTACCGTGAACGTGATCACGAGTGAAGGTGGTGTCGCCGATTCGCTGCTGTTTAGTCGTCTGGCCGTTTGTCCCGCACTTTCGTCGCCGAGAATGACCCAGCCAAAATTGCTAGAAGGATTTGCAATCCAATTTTGCACGTCCGTGATCATTTGTGAATTCGTTGCACTTGACCAGGTAACAAGTCCCGGGGCAGTCAGGCTGTCTACTGCCGCTCCGCTGACAGTCGAACTAAACGATCC
>DASXEJ010000383.1 GCA_036490175.1 Pirellulales bacterium
TGGAAACCGAAAGGCATGGAATGGCAACCAAAGCAGGACGTGATGAAGCATTGATCCTGTCGCTTGCACGCGGGCTAAACGTTCGAGCCGCAGCCAAGGCAAGTGGCTACAGCGAGCGGCAGACCCACCGCAAACTGGCAGAGCCAGTGTTCCGCCGTAGAGTCAGTGAGGCCCGCGGAGCAATCGTAGGCCGTGCCGTTGGCATGCTGTCGGCGGCGGGCACGGAGGCGGCACGGACATTGAAAAAGTCGCTCAAAAGCGAGACAGATCTGGTTCGGCTTTCCGCGGCCCGCAGCATCCTCGAACTGGGCAACAAGCTCCGTGAGACTGCTGAGTTAACCGAACGGATTGAGGCATTGGAAGCTTTGCAGGAACGACAGGGTCAGCAAGCCGGAAATTCTCAGCCCATGAAAATCTTCAATCGAGGCGCAAAATGAGCCTGCGCGGCCGAATCAACAAACTGGAGCGGAGCCTTGCGCCGCGAGTCGATCCCGTTCAGCCGCCTCTCTTGACCCGTGGTAGCAACCCGATTCCATGTCGGGATGCATGACTACAACCGGCTTGCCGTTCCACAGCCGTGCCGTTCGACGCATCTCGTTGACACCGTAGCCGCAAGTGAGGGGTGTCGCGATCTACGGGTTATCGATCAGTCTTCGCTTGGCAGGTAGGGGCTGCCGTGGCCCGTGCGTCTGGCATGGGTACAAACAGGGGGACGAATAAGGGTTCGCCAAGGGGATACGATGCAGGAGTATCAGAGGGGGTTCTGCCTAGGGGCGAGGGGGGTGCCGCGTGCCTGGAGAGGGATCTAGGTCGGCCTATAAAATCTGCCTTTTTTGCTTGTCCCCCATTTTCTCGGTGGCTATCCTGCATGCATCGCAGGCGTCTATTCCGCGGATTTGTAATTCGCCTCAGGATGCCTCTCTCGGGGCGAGCTGCTGACCTTAATCTAAAGCCGGCTACTCTGCGGTCATCAATGCGCCGCTAGTCGCCCTCTCTTGCCGGCTGCATCTCTTTTCGCGTTACGCATGTGCTTCGTATCGCCCATCGCCCGACTGGTGCATAGACCACCGGTCGTTCATCAAACCACAACCGAGATCACTTAATGATCGCAATGAAGAATAATCGTCGGTTCGGCAGCGTATTGCTGCTGGCCCTTCTTGGCCAAGTCATGCTCCTCTCGTTCGGGTCCCCGCGCAATGCAAGTGGCGTGACCGTTCACCCTGGAGACGTGTTCCTCGGCGCACAGATCGGACCCACGGCAAACAATGATTTTGGCGTGCTTGACATTGATCCGGTGACCGGAAACCGCACGATCGTATCTGATAGCGCAGTGGGCGCAGGCCCGGCGTTCAACGCCGCAATCGACTTAATGTCGTTGCAGTCGGACGGCAGTTTGCTCGTTACCACCGAAGACAGTGTGTTGTACCGAGTTGACCCGACTACGGGCAACCGAACGATTATAAGTTCCAACAGCGGCAACGGCGGTCTACCGTCCACCTACGTAGAGGGCCGACAATTTGGCAGCGAAATCCTGCTATCGGGCTACCCGATTCTTGCTGTCGATCCGGCTACCGGGGATCGCACTTTGGTTTCAGGACCGGGCCGCGGGACCGGACCGAGTTTAGTTTCCGCAGGATTCGCGATTTCGGGGACTAATCTGTTTGTGGCCGACTTCAGCGGCGGCACGATACAGAAGGTCGATACGAATACAGGTAATCGGACGATTGTGACAAGCGCAAGCGTTGGCAAGGGGACATCGTTTACCGACCCAATTGATGTAATTGTGAACCCCGCGGGAGGCTTGCTATTTGAGGCATTGGTCGGCGGGTTTACGCCGCGATTACTTAGCCTTGATCCGGCAACCGGTAATCGATCGATCTTTTCGAGTTCGGGCCCAGCCGTTGGCATTGGGCAAATAGGGATTTCGTCAAATGGTAGTACCGTCTACGTCAGTGGGTCGGTTTCGTTCAGCGTCCTGGAGATTGATTCCATCACCGGAGTGCGCAGCGTACTTTCGGATGCAACGCATGGTGCCGGGCCCACATTCACTAATCCAGGGAATACGGGTCTTGTGGTGGTCCCCACTCCCGAACCGTCTACGTTCGCGTTGCTCGCGCTCGGCGGACTCGCCATGTTCGCGTTGCGAAGGCTTCGCCGAGGCCACGGAAGCGTTCGAAGTCCCAAGGCGGCGGCCGCGTGCATAGTATTGGTCGCGGCGATAAGTATGCCATCGCATGCACGGGCCGAGAATCTCTACTGGATCATGGACGGCAATGAAATTCAGACGTCCGCACTCGACGGGTCGCCCGTACGGACCATTGTTACTGTACCGGCTTCAGCGAGCATTCTGCACTTTGATTTTGATCCATCGGCCGGCAAGATCTATTGGGATGAGTACGTCCACGATAGCAATGGGTTTCGCGATGAGATTTTGCGAGCGAACTTGGACGGGAGCGATCAGGAAACGATCCTTGCATCCGTACCCAATCAATCGGGCACCAACGACGCGTTTGCGGTCGATTCCGTGAACCAAAAGATGTACTTCGTTGAGAACGTAAATAACGGCTCCGGCCTCGCCCACCAAACCATTTTTCAATCAAATCTGGACGGCTCCAATCCAATCCAAGAGTACCAGAACAGCTCGATCACCCAATATTTTGACGAGATCAAGGTCGATGCGCCGCATAACACTCTGTACTTTTCCTCTGCCGTCAACCAGTCGATCCAGCCGACTATTTCCGGGACAGTCGAGACGGCTAATCTGGATCTGACCAACCACTCGTTTCTTGTCCCTCCCATAGACGCGACGCAGCCACGCTGGATTGCTCCTGATCCGCAGCACAGCCTTGTCTATTTCTACGATACGAATACCGGGTCCATTGACTCGGTGACGAATTCTGGCGTGCTCTCAAACTTCCACCAAATACTGACGCTCGGTTCCTTTGCCCAAATGTGGGGCCTTGCCCTGGATGCGACTGCTTCAAAACTGTATTTCACGAATGCAAACTCCATTGAAAGCGCAAACGTAGATGGAACGGGAATCAAGCTCGTGCTAAGTTTCGGCATTACCGGCCAGTACCCCAACATTCCGCAAGAACTCGCCTTCGGCCCTCCCGTCCCAGAACCCAGCACGTTCGTCCTCGCCGCGCTCGGCGGTCTTGCATTGCTGGCGGCGTGGCAGCATCGGCGCGCATGATCGTGCCCATTCGGCCGGGTATGATGGAGCCATGCCCCCAGCCCCCAAGCACACCCGCCGCTGGTTCCAGTTTGGGCTGGGGACGACGCTGCTGTTGATGGCGAATCTAGCGTGGGCAGCATCGCTCTGGCCCTTCGCTGTCGAAGAAACACAATATTACCAACGACCACTCGGAGTGGGACAGAAGTGGGAGCGAGTTCGACCGCCGAATTTCAACTATGCAATCCCCCACGAAACAAAGATCGAAACTGCTCTCAGGCCGAGTCACGCCTTGGTATATCCTGCAATCGCCTTCTTCGCATTAATCGCGTGGACTGTAGTCAAGCGATTGGCAAGCCGTAGGGCCATGCCACCGCCAGCATCGCAGTCCTAGGATTCCATCCGCTTAATTCACTTCACGCCTGCACACGCCAATCCCCCGCTACCTGGCTTTTGACGCTGTTGGGCTTTCTCGCAGCGGTTGCGTATTGCATGCTCGTCCTCGCGGCGCTCGCATCGCCCAAGAAACCGGCATCAACGAAGCGGCGCTGAGCAAGTTTTACCTAGGACAACGCGGACTTTCGTCGAAAGCATTGAATGGCCTCGGTGAGTGTTTGGGCGCAAGAGAAACAATCGCAAAGCGATGCTGCGGAAAAAGCTTGGCGAGATATGGTATCTGTCTTGGAACACATGGTTGAAACCCGTTGTCGCGAGCGGATGCTTGCCGCCGGTTTTCAAGAACATGAATTGCAGCAAGGTTTTTTCGTACGTTATTCGCCCGGTTACGTCGATGGCGAAGACCCGCGAATGCCGGCGTTCAAGCCAAGCCGGCCGGCAAGACCTTCGCCACGGCCCGCGAGCCGGGAAACCGAACTGGCGAAGGAATACCCGATCCACGTTGTAACGTCGTGGTTGGGCAACACGCCCCGCATCGCCTTGAAACATTACCTGCAAGTGACCGATGCCGACTTTGAGCGGGCGGCCGAAGCGTCGGAGCAAGGCGGTGCAAAAAGCGGCGCACGAAGCGCACAAAAGGCGGCGCAGCCAGGACGCGTCACGAAGGGCGGCGAATCGCACGATCCAAGCGCAACTCCTGTCGGGTGCGCCATTTTTGCGACTCTCAGCGATATACAACTCTTTGACGCTAAATCGCTTAGCGGAGAGGACAGGATTCGAACCTGCGGACCAGTTACCCGGTCACGGGTTTAGCAAACCCGCGCTTTCGACCACTCAGCCACCTCTCCGGATTGAACACATCTGTCGCCTCGGCGGGCCGTGAATCAGGCCGGCCGAACCTCAGATTCTAGGCAATTCGCCTGTTGCCGCAAGGCGGTTTTCGCCGCTGGCGATCGACCCGACCGACCAATTCGACCCGAATCGCCAGGCCCCGCCGCGCGACAATTGCCTCGAAGCTATGGTTGTAGGGAACTAATATGGAGCCGGATTGCGTCGGCATGGGACAGAGCCGTGCTTTTCGGCGTACTCGACCCATCTTGGCCTCTCCGTCGGTTTCAGACTGGCCGCTGGGCCGGGAATGGGTCGTCCGCCTTCCCCCATGAACTCGCTGAAAACGTAACATCCCGTGACAATTATCTCATCGATCCCACGCTGCGCGGTTCAGGCCTTGCAGATTCCGCAAGCGAAGCTGGAGTGATTTCCAAAAAGAGTGCAGGTATCACCATGGTTGCTCGCAGTTTGAATCGAATTCTCGGCTGTACCTTGGCGTTGGCTGTCGCATGGCTCGCCGCCACGTCATTCGATATTAAATCGACGGCGCACGGCCAAGATCGCAGCTTGTCGGGCGGCGAGCCTGGCAGCTTCGACGTGCTGCAACGCAAAGCGAATGCCGACGGCGGCGCCAAGCCCCTGTTCGCATCATGGCCGGGCGAAGCCCTCACATCCGCGGCGGCTCTCGACGGCATCACATCCGCAGACTTGCGTCGTCACGTATCGGCGCTGGCCGACGATACGTTCGAGGGGCGCGAAGCGGGCAGCCGGGGCGGCCGCGCCGCGGCCGGCTATTTGCAGATGCAGTTAAAATCCTACGGTCTGAAGCCGGCCGGCGAAGGCGGGGGCTACTTCCAACAGTTCAACGGCAATTGCCGCAACATACTCGCCATCATCGAAGGGACCGATCCGGCACTTAAAAACGAAGTCATTCTCGTCAGCGCGCACTACGATCACGTGGGCTACGGCAACGCCCGCAACAGCTACGGTCCGACCGGCTACATTCATAATGGCGCCGACGACAATGCCAGCGGCGCCTCGACATTGCTGGAAGTCGCGCAGGCCTGTGCTCAGCTAGAACCCAAGCCCAAACGCTCGATCCTGTTCGCCCTGTGGGATGCCGAAGAGAGCGGGCTGAACGGCTCGAAGCACTGGCTCTCCAAGCCCACTATGAAGTTGTCCGATGTGCGGCTGATGATCAATATGGACATGGTCGGCCGACTGCGGAACAACAAGCTCACCGTCTACGGCGCGCGTACGGCCCGTGGGTTGCGCAAGCTGGTCAGCCTGCCCAATGGCGGCGAACCAATGACGATTGATTTCGATTGGCAGATCAGAAGCGATAGCGATCACCATCCGTTCTATATGCGCGGCATCCCGATCCTCATGCTGCATACGGGTCTGCACGGTGACTATCACCGGCCGAGCGACGACGTCGAGAAGCTGAACGTCGACGGCATGCAGCGCGTGGCCCGTCTCCTCTTCGGCCTGACGGTCGAGGTGGCCAATCTGCCGGAACTGCCGAAATTCCGCGACGCCGTGCGCCGCGAATCGACCTGGACCCAGCAAACGGTCGAGCGCGTGCAAGCACCTCCACCGGGTCGCCTGGGTTTGCACTGGGATCGCGAGGATAAAGCCGCGCCGGGATTAAAGGTGTTGCAGGTGGTGCCGGGCGGCCCCGCGGCGCAAGCCGGCCTGCGCACGGGCGATCGGCTGCTGAGCTTCGCAGGCCAGGAGCTTGCGGCCGATACCGATCTGGCCGGCATCGTGCTGGCGGCCCAGAACCCAGTGCAGGCGGTTGTTGCGCGCCAGGGAGCCGAACAGCCGATCCCCCTCACCGTGCAATTGCGCGGACAGCCGACCAAGCTCGGCATCGTGTGGCGCGAAGAAGAAGCCGAACCCGGCAGCGTGATGCTGATCAGCATCGTGCCCGGCTCGCCGGCCGCCCGCGCAGGGCTGCGTCCGCTGGACCGGGTTTACGCGGTCAATGGCCAGGCATTCAATTCGGGCGACGATTTGCGACAACTGCTGGCCGCCGCCACCGTGCCGTATGAATTGTCGGTCGAGCGTGTCGGACAGGTCCGCGCGGCAAAGATCGTCCCGCTGCCAGGTGCGGCGCCGGTGCCCGCCGACAAGCCACAGTAACAAGCGTCGCATCAAACGTCGCGCAAGGTAAGGATGCTTGCCGTACCGACGGTGCGACTGCAATGCACTTCGTCGGCGATCGTAAAAAGAAATGCTCTAGTCCGGCTGGCCCCAGACCCGTGGGCTTTGAAAACCGGCTGGTTTGGGGCGGATCTTCGGCGGGGCCGCTGCACCAGCATAACTGTCGTAACGAGCGCGCAGTTGCTTGACGATCTCGGGTTGCGCTGCGGCAACATTCTGCTTTTCGCCCGGATCACTCGCCAGATCGAATAGCTCGGCCTGCCCCTTGGGATTCTCGGCCGTGGATTGGTCGGGTGCATCTTCGCCATTGGCGACGTTCAATTGGCCATTGAGCACCAACTTCCAGTCCCCCATGCGAATGGCGCCCGAACGCGGCGCGGCATTCAGCACGATATCCTCATGAGGAGAAGCGGCGCCCGCGGTGAGCGCCGGCCAAAGGTCGCGACCATCCAGGGGCAGCTTTTGCTCAAGCGGTGCGCCGGCCAGCCGTAGCAGCGTCGGATACCAATCGACCATGTGCAGTGCCGCGTTCACGCTGCTGCCCGGGGTGATGTGACCGTCCCAGTTGGCGAATGCGCACACGCGCACGCCCCCCTCATACACGGTCGCCTTGCCGGCGCGCAATGGTCCGTTGTTGGTGAGCTTGCCCGGCGCTGGTCCGCCATTGTCGCTGGAAAAGATGAAGAGCGTGTTGCCCGCGATCCCAGCGTCGCGCACGGCCGTCACGATCTGTCCGACGGCCTCGTCCATCGCCGCGATCATGCCGGCGTACGTTCGCCGCGCACCCTTCAGTTGCGCATAGGGGGCCGTGTATTTCTCGGGAACCTGATGTGGAGCGTGCACCGCATTGAACGGCACATATAAAAACAACGATTTGTTTTTGTCTCGCTCGCGAATCACGCGCACGGCCTCTTGGGCAATCAAGTGCGTGGAATAGCCCTCGTCGTGATTCTCTCGGTCGTTACGATGCCAATCGAATCCCCCGTCGCGCACGTGGGTGAAGTAATCGAGCGCGCCGTTGTAATGGCCGTACTGGCTCTGAAAGCCGCGCTGCGTCGGCAAATACTCCGGACGAAAATGCCCGAGATGCCATTTGCCCGCGATCGCTGTCTGATAGCCCGCTTCGGACAAGGCCTGCGGCAGCGTCCGCTCTTCCAGCGACAGACCATATTGCGCCCACGGGCGTACTACGCCCACTTGCAGGCCGTAGCGCAACGGGTATCGCCCGGTCATCAACGCGGCCCGTGTGGGCGAGCAGACCGGCTGCACGTAGAACTGGTCCAATCGCGCGCCTGCCATTGCCAGCGCATCGAGATTGGGCGTTTGGATCTCGCTGCCACGCCAACTGACGTCGTGCGAACCCAGATCGTCGGCCAATATAAAAACGATATGCGGCTTCGGCGCCGCCGCCTGCTCGGCCGCACGGGCCAAACCCGGACACAGCACCGCACAGAGAATCAACACGACCAGCAGCGAGAACCGACGCATCGGTGTATTTCCTTCGGGTTGAGGCGTTAAGGCGTTCGACCTCTCCAGAGTCGCGGCCCAAACGTAGCACGCTTAGTTGGGCTTTCGCCCCGACGCGGCCGGCGGGTCCTTGGCAGGCACCTTCAACTCGGTGCGCAACCGGGCAAGCTCTTTTTCCAAATCCTGCTGGGCAGACGCATAACCGGCTTGGCCGAGAACGCTCGTCAGCTCGTGCGGATCTTTCTCTCGATCGAACAGCTCCCAATAGTCCACCTCGTCATCGAGAAAGTGGACCAGCTTGTAACGATCGGTGACCACACCGTAGTGAGGCCGCACGTGGTGCGGCTGCGGAAACTCGTAATATTGATAATAAAAGCTCTTTCGCCAGTCGGCCGGAGTATCTCCGGCCAAAACCGGCCGCATGCTGCGCCCCTGCATCTCGCTAGGAATCGGTATGCCGGCCGCATCGAGAAACGTCTCGGCGAAATCCAGGTTCGAGACAAGGTCTTTGTTCACACTCCCAGGCTTGGCCACGCCGGGCCAGCGCACCAATAATGGCGTGCGCAGTGACTCTTCGAAGATCCAACGCTTGTCGAACCAGCCATGCTCGCCCAGGTAGAAGCCCTGGTCGGCGGCATAGATCACGAGCGTATTGTCGGCCAGACCCTGCTCGTCGAGATACTTGAGAACGCGCCCCACGCTCTCGTCGATCGATGCCACGCAGGCCAGGTAATCGTGCATGTAACGATTGTATTTCCAGCGAACCAGATCCTCTCCTTTGGGATTCGCCTGGCGAAACGCTTCGTTTCTCGGTTCGTAGTAGGCGTTCCAGATGCGCAATTGCTCGGGCGTCAGCCCGGCCGGGGGCGTCAGCTTGAGATCTCCCTTGGTTATGGTCTTGGCGATCGTCATGTCCTGCTCGTGCTCGGCGCGGCCACGGCCCGCGTAATCGTCGAACAGAGTCTCGGGCTCGGGGTACTTGCGATCGTTGTCGTGTCCCAAGTACTTCAGGTTCGGATCCCATTGCCGATGCGGCGCCTTGTGCTGACACATCAAGAGAAACGGCCGATCCTTATCGCGCTCGGCCAGCCAATCGAGCGACAGGTCGGTGATGATGTCCGTGGTATAGCCATCGTGCTGCGTCTTCGTGCCGTTGCGAATCATCGGCGGGTTGTAGTACACCCCCTGTCCCGGCAGGATTTCCCAATAGTCGAATCCCACCGGATCGCTGACCAGGTGCCACTTGCCCACTACGGCGGTTTGGTATCCGGCCGCGTGCAGCAATTTGGCGAACGTGGTCTGCGAGCTGTCGAAGCGGCTGTTCGAGTTGTTGTAAAAGCCGTTCAGATGGTTATAGGTGCCCGTCAGCACCGTGGCGCGGCTAGGACCGCAGATCGAGTTCGGAACCAGACAGCGGTCGAAGCGCACTCCCTCGGCGGCCAGCCGATCGAGATGAGGCGTGCGGTTCAATTGCCGCGGATCGCCATAGGCACTGATCGCCTGGTAGGCATGATCGTCCGAAAAGATGAGCACGATATTGGGACGTTTCTGCGCGGGTGCCGCGCAGGCATTTTCACCGCACAGCAGCGCCACGACAGGCAACAGGCAAAGCGCGGTTCGCATCGCAATTTTTCGTGACGTGTGCATAGCTGCGTGCATTTAGATTCTCACTTCGGTTTTTTATTTCCGCGCAGGTGGCGACACCACGGCGCCCGCGCCAAACTGCTTCTCGAAGAGCGTCTTGAATGGGTTCTCGGCCGGGCCGACCGCGTCTTCATTCACCAGCAAGGGCTGCACTTCTTGCCACCAGGTGTCGTAAGCCGCGCGCAGCTTGGCGACCTCGTCGGCATGCTGATTGATCACGTTGGTCGTCTCGCCCGGGTCGACTTGCAAATCGTACAGTTCCTTGTTGCCCACGAGCGTGTAGCGACTGTCGCGGATCGAACAGTCCTTGTACTTCGCCTGCGCGACTTCTCCGCGAGGCCATCGCCCCACATGCGTAACCAGCGTACGGTCCGGCCATGCGCCATGAGGATCACGCAATAGCGGCAACAAACTGCGCCCTTCGACCTGTGATTTCAGGTCGCCTGTCAACGACACGCCGGCGATTTCGGCCAGCGTCGGCAATACGTCGATCTGCGCCGTGAGCGCAGCGCAGTCGACGCCCCCCGAGAATCCGGCCGGCCAGCGCCAAAACGAAGGAACGCGCGTGCCTCCTTGATAGGGTGTGACTTTTTTGCCGCGCATGCCGGCATTGAAAACCTCGGTCCCGATCGTGCCGCCATTGTCCGTGAGAAAGATCACCAGGGTATTTCTCTCGAGGCCCGAAGTTTGCAACTGGGACATCAAGCGGCCGAAATTCTCGTCGATGTTTTCGATCATCCCATAGAACTTGGCCACGTTCAGCGGAACTTCTCCCTGATGACGCTTCGTGTACGCTTCCGGCACGTCGAGCGGCGTGTGCGCGGCGTTGGGTGTGATATAGGCAAAGAATGGCTGCCGCCCCTTGACCGATTCGATCCACGTCTTGGCTTGGTCGAAAAACATATCCGTGCAATAACCATCGGTCTTTTCAAAGCGGCCATTGTGCAGGATCGCGGGACTGAAGTTCGTATTGCCCGGTGCGTCGCCACAACTGCCCGGATACGATTGCCCGATCCCGCCGGCGCCGTGAATGAACATCTCGTCGAAACCGCGTTTGTCGGGCCAATGATCTGGCTCGTCGCCCAGATGCCACTTGCCGAAGATGCCCGTCGCATAGCCGGCGGATTTCAAAACCTGGGCCAGCGTCGTGGCCCGTAACGTCAGCCGCTCGCGCTCGTTGATCGTGTGGGTGACGCCATTTTTGAACTCGTGTCGGCCCGTCATTAGGGCCGCACGAGTCGGCGCGCAGGTTGGGCTGACGTGAAAATCCGTGAAACGCACGCTCTGCCGCCAGAACGCGTCGAGCGCCGGCGTCTTGATGATCGGACTGCCGAGACAGGCAAAGTCGCCGTACCCCACATCGTCGGGCATGACGATAATAATGTTGGGTGGCGTCTCGGCCCCGCGTGCGATCGAGGCAACCGCGCAGCACAACAGGCCGCACACGAT
>DASXEJ010000384.1 GCA_036490175.1 Pirellulales bacterium
TGCTCGCCACCCTGCGCCGCCGCAGTCTGCGACAAAAGGTTTTTGAACTACGCCTGGCCGGCCCGGGCTCGCGAAAAATACGACAACTACTGGAATACACCGTCACAATGGCGGCGTAAAACTGCAAAAGTCGAACTTAGAGAACATGCGATTGCCGTCCTCGAGTGTCTTGCGCGCGGCCTCAGCGTCGGGTGGAGTGGGTTTGGCGCTCGGATTGAGCGGATCGAATCGGTAGACGTAGTCAATCGTTTGCATCGCAGACCGCCTTCATCAACGGGTCGGGGATTGCATGCCGCGGCAAATCGAGCTGTTATTCCGCTTGTACCCTTCGCCGTATTCTTCGCGCAGCCAGCACAAACCGTTGCGAAAAAAGAAGTTCCGTCTCCCTATCGAGAACTCGCGTCAGCAATGTTCAGGGAGGACGAGCGGGTTGACGGCTGGCGCTCGCCCCACCGCACCGCGGTGCCACACCTAAGTCTACACCTCGGTTCGTGTTCGGACCAGAATTGGCCAGAAACTGCGGAATTTAGAACGGTTAGTCGACGGACTAACAGGAAAATCAACGACAGAAGACCGGCAGTCGTCGTCCGCAACGGACCATCCACTCCGTGGTTCTACTCCGGCTTTTCCCTCATCTGGTATGCTCACAATCGAACGTGCGCTCCAGGAGTTGGGTCGGTCCGGACTGACCGTTCGCTCGTCGGGCAAGGATGAGCGTAGGGCATCGAGAGGAGGAGCATCGTATGAAATGGATTTTGATCGCCAGCGGTGGTGCGGCCGGTTCGGTGCTGCGCTACGCCGTGCAAAGCGCGGTAAATCGATTGGCGTACGTCAACTTTCCATTCGGCACTTTGGCGGTGAACGTTGTCGGCTGTCTGTGCATTGGGTTGCTAGCGGCCATGTTCAACGGTCCCGTTCTCGTACGCGAAGAATACCGCGTCGGGTTGACCGTTGGCGTACTAGGAGGCTTCACCACGTTTTCGGCATTCGGGCTCGAAACGTTTCTGCTGGCCAACGACGGACAGTTACGTTGGGCATTAGCAAACATGGTCGGCAGTTGTATGTTGGGCTTGATGGCGGTGTGGAGCGGCTATCGCCTGGCCGAGTATTGGTTCGGCGTTGCCTGAGCGACATGGCAGATGAATTCCCAAGAGTCTGAGCGAGATTCCGCATGAAAACTCCCGAGGAAGGTTATTTGCTGCGCGTCTTCATAGGCGAAAGCAACAAATGGCATGGCCGACCGCTCTACGAGGCCATCGTGCTCAAGGCACGCGAACTGCACCTGGCCGGAGCCACCGTGTTCCGCGGGCCGATGGGCTACGGCGCACAGAGCCGCCTCCACACGGCTAAAATTCTACAGCTTTCGGAGGATTTGCCGTTTGTAGTCGAGATCATTGATTCCAAGGAAAAAATCGATGAGCTACTGCCGCACATCGACGAAATGATACAAGAGGGCCTGGTCACACTGGAGCCTGTGCAGGTCATCAAGTATCGTGCCAGTGATCACCCCAGCTGAAATGCCCCCGCACCGTGAACAACCTGCAATGCAAGACGAAGCTGCCTACATCTGCGACGCGTGTGGCGAGGAAATCGTCATCCCGCTCGACCTTTCGGCAGGCGAGAGCCAGCAGTACGTCGAAGATTGCCCCGTCTGCTGTCATCCCAACGTGATCCACGTAGAACTCGACCGTGAGGGCGAACTTCGGATTTGGGCCGAGGCGGAATGAGCGTTTGACCGCGCATTTCCTTTCACACATCGAGCGCGAAACAAAGATTCCGTAGTACCGCCAAACGTCTTTAACCCGTGCGATTTTTCGACGGGCAATACTTCGGCACCGCGAGAAAACCATTTGTGCCGCATATCCGTGCCGTCCATAATGGCTTTCATCGAAGCACGGCTACCCTGAGCTTGGTCGTCGTCAATGGGCAGTATCCCATGGGCAAGATTCTCATACGCTTTCGCGTCCGCGAACTTGCGGGCAGCGAGCATCAGATTTGGACATATGAGTGGGGCGGACGATCTGACACACAAATAGCGACGGCTGGGCCGAAGCCCCGTATTAGCTGGCAACGGAAATTGCTTGCCATACGACATCGGCGCCGTGCCGGTGCGAGCAAGAAGTGGGATACGAGAGAGTTCGATGGACCCCATTCCCAAGCCAACCGAGGAACGCACACGGACCGAGCGTGGTGAAACCACCGACGGGCATCGACATGAGCACGTCGATCGCACGCAGGTCAAGTCGCCGGGCCGTGAGCCAGCGTCCGCGGTTCCGGCAGCGGCGCACATGCCCTCAATCGACGGGCACAATGATGGGCAAGGCCGCGACGCTGGTCGCGGACACGACGCCACTTCAATTTTAGGGATAACTGATCCGGCGTTGGCTGCCGAGATCGCTGAGCTCAACGAGTGCTTAACTCGCATCGAGCACGTGCGCCGCGCGGCTGGAGATGCCACTGCGGGTGCAACTGCCCGGCAATTTAGGAATCTGGTGCCAGGGATCGAGGATGGTGGCGCCCGCGATCCAGTTCACGTCCGGTCGACCCCCAGTGAGATTGACGATCAAGCGGTCCGGCAATTCGGCCGCTTCGAGATCGTGCGAGAGCTAGGGCGGGGAGGATTAGGTGTCGTGCTGCTGGTGCACGATCCGGTATTGCAGCGGCGGGTGGCGCTCAAGATCCCGCGGCCCGAGGCGCTTTTGACCCCTGACTTGCGCCAACGTTTCCAACGCGAAGCGCAAGCCGCCGCGCGGCTCACGCATCCGCATATCGTACCTGTGTACGAAGTGGGAGAGATTGGGCCCATTTGCTTCATTGCTTCGGCGTTTGTCGAAGGGGAAAGCCTGGCCGCTTGGCTCCGCGAGCGACCCCATCCGCTCGACGCACGCCGCGCCGCCGAGTTAGTTGCTGACCTGGCAGACGCTATGCATTACGCTCATCTCCAGGGAGTCTTGCACCGTGACCTGAAGCCCGCCAACGTACTATTGGAGCGAAGCGACGCAACCGCCGAGGGATCAATCGTATCGCCGTTGGTGGCGAAGATTTCGGACTTCGGCATGGCAAAGATTGTCGATTTGGCTGGAGACGAAACGCGCACGGGCGCCATTCTTGGCACTCCGGCCTATATGGCTCCGGAACAGGTCAGCGGGAGCCATCAGCAAATCGGTCCGGCGATCGACGTCTATGGGCTGGGCGCCATTCTGTACGAACTCCTGACCGGCCGCGCTCCGTTTTGTGGCGACTCGGACGCGGCCATCCTGGCGCAGCTTGTAACGGACGACCCTCCGGCACCGCGCCGGATAGATCCAAGATTGTCTCGCGACCTGGAGGCGATTTGCCTGCGCGCACTCGAAAGAAATCCTACGAAACGCTACGCCTCCGCTGGCGACATGGCCGCCGACTTGCGTCGTTTCCTAACGGGTGAGCCCACCTCGGCGCGACCCTTGGGATTTGCGCGACGGGTTGTAAAGTATGGGCGGCGTAACCCTCTGGTCGTGGCACTGGCCTCGGTCATGATTGTGGCGTCACTATCGATCGCGGGACTGGCAGGGGCCTGGGTTTCCGATCGCGTGTCGGCCTCACGCGCGATTGCTACCGCGCAAGTGGCTGCCGCAATTGCTGACGGAATCGAACGTCAGCACCAGTACGCATCGCATATTCAACATGCCGCCGACGCGCTGCGACATGGCAATCGCCATGAAGTGCTGGACTTGCTTCGCCAATGTCAATCTCTCGCCCGCGAGCCAGTCTCTTGCGGCATTGAATGGGATTTTCTGTGGGGTCAGGTAAATCGAGGGGAGCGAACTTTAACCGGGCATCCGCGCGGGGTTTCCGCCGTCCGTTTTGCTCCGCAAGGAGATCTGGTTGCTTCGTGCGGAAAGGATAGCCGTATCATCCTTTGGGATACCAAGAACTGGACCAAGCGCGCGGAACTGAGCTATGCCACAAACAAAGACGTCTCGGTCGTCGAGTTTTCACCCGACGGATCGTTGTTGGCCGCAGGCGGGGATGATGGACGGATTGTCGTATATCGCGTCGGCAATTTGGCCGTCATCTATGACGAACCGGTTGTCGACGGCCGCGTCTTTGACCTGACTTGGGTGGGTGACAATAGGCACATTGCCGTGGGGGGCGACGGCACGGTTTTATCGATCATCGATCCGGTTTCCCATGAACATAGGCGCAAACTTCTGCAAGTTTCGACCGAGGGCCGGCCGCAAGGCTACGGTCATCCAGATGAGATCAGCGTGTTGGCTTATCTGCCAAGCCGGCAAGCAATTGTTGCCTTCTTGAGTCCGCCGACGGTTCATATTGTCGAGCCGGATTCCCTCGCCAGCATCGCTCCCTCGTCACTTGTCCATCCACTTGTCGGAGTCGCATGCACGATTCCGGTCGGACCGGGTTATTTTGCGACCACGAGCGGAGTCGGTCCCATTGAGGTTTTCGATGCGCGCGACGGGGTAGTTGTGGCCGCATTGGAACTGGCCGGTCACATCCAATCCATGCGCTATTCAGCGGCGACCGATAGGTTGGTCGTAGGGTTCCGCGAAGGCGCGATGCAGATGATTGACTTTCAGGCGCTTCTCAGCGGGCGCCCCTCAACGGGACCACGGCTCTGCGCGCACAACGACCGCACTGAGTCGCTCGATTTTTCGCCGGACGGAGCGTGGCTGGTGTCGGGCAGTCGCGACGGTGAAATCAAGCTGTGGCGAGCTTCCACGTTCAACGATCCGGTCGACGTGCCCATCGACGGCGCGCCCGAGGCCATCGAGTTCTCTCCTTGCGGCCGCTGGTTTGCCTTGACCACCAAGTCCGAGGTCGGCGCCTGGCGAATGCAGGTATTGGATGCCCGGACTGGAGTCTTGATTTGGTCCGCCAGTGTCGCGACATCGCCCAATCCAGTATGGTGCGCCAACGCGAGGTTCTTTGCATTTGCCCCGGAGGGGGACGAAATCGCCTGTGCCGAGGGCTCGGTAGTTCGCACCCGGAACGTACGCACTGGAAAGACGAATGCCACACATCCGCTACCCGCGAACGATTCTCCGGCCAGCGTCGCCTACTCACCAGACGGACGATTTCTCAACGTGCAGTGGCCGTATACCAAGACTTTGGCATTAGATCGTGTTTCGGGCATCAAGTCAGAGCAATCGCAAGGCGCCTCAAAAAATGGCCTGGGGATGCTCCGTACGGTACGTGGCGAGACGTTGTTAGACATCGAGCCATCGCACAATCTGACACTGCGAACGCCATTTTCCAGGGAAGCTGTCGCGACATTGAACGGGCCGACAGAAGCCGTGAGCCGCGCCGTCGTGTCGAAAGACGGTCGATTTCTTGCCAGCGGCGGACGCGAAGGCATCGTTTACTTTTGGGACCTAAGCACCCCCAGCTTGCGAGGCAAGTGCGTTGGCCACGAGGCCGCGATTCGCGACCTTGTCTTTTCACCATCTGGGCATGCCATTCTCAGCCAAAGCGACGATGGGACCGTTCGACTTTGGGATCTGGCAACCCGTGCGGAGTTGCTGCGATTCGGTACGAAGCAGCAGCCCGCTATTTCAATGGCGCTGCATCCCTCGGGCAAGGTATTGGTGCTAGGCGTCGAACAAGAGCACCGATACGGCCTGCAAATCCATCGTCTGGGGCCTGATCGAGACTTGCTCGAACACGTGGTAGCGACGACATTCGGCGGTGAATGAACGCCGCAGCGTTCATAGTAAGTACCGAGCGAGCGCCGCCCAGGACGAACTACCGCATCGCGTGGCACCGCGCGCCGACTAATCGTCGTCCTTCACCGCCAGCCGCACGTCATCAATGCCCACCGAGTGGCCGGCATCCATCACCATCACGGCGGCGCCATGCGAGGCTTCGCTGTGCCCCACGACCAGCATTCGTTGTGGACCGTCGCTACCGCGTGTGGCCTGACGCAGCTTTGCGGCAACGTCAATGGGGGTCATGGCGACGGCCTCCTCGACCCATACCGTGTCATCGGCGTCTATGCGAACGACGACGAAGTCTCCGTCCTTCTCAAAATCCTCAACCGTACGACGTGCGGTGGCCTTGCCCGTGGCACCGGTGGGCGGGGCAGGGGCCGGCATTTCGATCGAAGCCTGCTGTGAGTTGAACGACGTGAGCATAAAGAAGATCAATAGAAAGAATACAATGTCGACCATGGCCGTCATGTCGATCATCTCTTTGAATTCGAGCCGGCCTGAGCCTGATCGTCCGAAGGGGGGACGCGGACCCGTCGGGCGCTTCTTGACGGTCTTCGCGTCCGTCTTCGCCGGCGATGGAATCAATCCGGACCCAGAGCGGCTGATCGACATGCTCGATCCCGGCGGCAACGGCACGGTTAGCGTGGCGCCACAGCGCGGACACTGTCCTTTACGCCCTGCGTGAGCATCGGCGATCTTCAGACGGCGATTACAGTTTTGGCAATGAAAGGAAATCATGGGGAGGTAGGAAGCAGCTGTCGGTCACCAGTAATCAGGCGCCCACGAAAAGAACTCGTACACCGAAGTCAATCACGCCCTACCGACTACTGGATACTATGGGTCAATCTTTCTCCATTACGGCAAAGTTGAGCTTCATATCTTCGCTGGCCGCGGCGACCGCCGAGCCAATACGGGCGTCGGTCCCAAGCGAAACGCCTTTTTCCGCCTTCACGATTACGTTCTTGCGACCCTCTTTCAGCGCCTGTTGCACGGCGGATGCGATTCTCTCATCCAGCTGAGCATCGGGCACCAATTCACCCGATCCGATCTCGCCGATATAGACTTGCGCACGGTCGCCCTTTCCTTTGGCGACGACACTGATCAAGAGCGATGTCTCCATGTCGGCGGCCGTGACGTGCGTGGCCATCGGCAGATCTAGCTCGGCCAAAGCCGTGGCGAGCGAGGTCAAGAGAAAGAAGATGGTGAGCATGAACACCAAATCGATCATGGCCGTCATGTCGACGTGCAGATCGAGCTCCTCGTCATGCTTGCCCGTGAGGGAGCCGCTGCTGAAACTCGATGCTAGGGAATTCATGCTTGACATGGTTAACTCTGTGCATGGCGAGCGTTAGGACGCTCTACACGGGCGGTCGAAAGCGCCCCAACAACCGCAGCAGCGCATGGCTAAGCGTCTCTTGTAGGTCGCGGATTCTCATATTCAAGCTGTTCGCCACATATCCCAACGGAATCGCCGTCCCCAATCCCATCGCGGTGCAAATCAGCGCCACGGCAATTTCGCTGGCAATCTGTGCCGGCTGAACCTTAACCCCGGTGCCAATCAGCCCGAACGCCGCCATCATGCCCAGCACCGTGCCAAACAGTCCCAGCAACGGACCGTTCCGTACCACGGTCAGAATCCAGTTCACGCGATTTTCCATCGGCACGAGCACGTCACGCTGCAAACGCTCGGAGACGACTTGCCGCAGGTCGTCGGAATCGAGATCGCGGTTCATCAACACGATCCGCGTCAATTGCGGAAGTGCCCTGGGATCGAGTTCGCAGCGTTCAATAGCCGCGTCAAAATCTCCGGCGGTGATCGTGTCATTGATCTCGTTGAGGAATAGCTGCTGCTCTTCTTCGTTGCGAAAACGCAGCTCGCGGAGCCGCCGCCAGACCAGGATCGCGCAAAACAACCCCCACAGCAGGTTGAGCGCCAAAAACCCGTAGGTGGCGTCCCCCAGCATCTTGGCCAATGAATTAACGTTCATTTACAATATCCCTGTTCCGCAAGAACATGCCGCGTCCGGATCCGCTCCGCGCCTTGCCGCCAAACTGCTCTGCGGGCGCCGCCAACCTCCCCGCCGGCCACGCGAGGGCTGTGCATGCATCATGCACCGTCTAAACTTGTTGAGCAAGAACGCTCCCTGCATTTTGACATGCGGGACACCAGAACGGATAGCCCACCCATGCTCTGGTTACACCGATCAACACACTGCATTCCCGTGCTCTCATCCGTTCGAGGCCGATCAGTCGGCAAGGGCCGAGGGGGTATCTGCCCGAGCCGCCAAAATGGCAATCGTACCGATTGGAGTGCCGCGCTATTAATGTTCGCCATAGTGTTTTCGGCGGCCACGGCCCTCGCCGCTGCGGATCGGGCCGATCGTTACCTGGCCGAGCCCGACAGCTGGTTCCGTTCGCTCCAGGGACGACAGGTTCTGGAAAATGTTCTTTCGTTCCAGACCCCTCTCGGAAGCTGGCCCAAGAATATCGACAATACCTCGGCTGCTTTTAAAGGCGACCCCTCGACACTGAAGGGGACTTTCGACAATTCAGCCACAACCAGCGAACTGCAGCTTTTGGCGCGAGCACATAGCGTCGCGCCCGATGCCCGAATACGAACGGCCTTTATCAAAGGTTTGGATCACATTCTGGCGGCTCAATATCCGCATGGCGGCTGGCCGCAGCGATTTCCCCCTGGCGACGGGTACGCGCGCCACATCACATTCAACGACGACACGATGGTCCGACTAATGAACCTATTGCGGGACGTGTCAAATACCGACGACAAGGCACTGGTCGACGATCGTCGTCGTGAGTTGGCGAGTCAGGCATTCGATCGTGGCGTGGATGGTATTTTACGCTGTCAGATTATTGTCGGCGGCACACCGACGGCCTGGTGCGCGCAGCATGACGAAAATGACTTTCGTCCTCGGCCGGCCCGCACGTACGAACTCGCCTCGCTGAGCGGTTCAGAAAGCGTGGGTATCACGCGGCTTTTAATGAGCATCGACAAACCAAGCCCAGATATCATGCGCGCGGTGGAGGGAGCCATGGCCTGGTTCGAGAGCGCCAAACTCAGGGGGTTGAAGGTCGAATATCGCGACGACCCGCGGGCGCCTCGCGGCAAGGACAAGGTCGTGGTCGAGGATCCAAGCGCCGGTCCGCTGTGGGCGCGATTCTACGACATCGAAACGAATCAGCCGATCTTTGTCGATCGTGACGGCATACCTAAAAAACACTTGTCCGACATTGGCTACGAGCGCCGCAATGGCTATGGCTGGCTAGGCACTTCGCCACAATCGCTTTTGGAGACCGACTATCCCAGGTGGCGCAAGCAATGGGCAAACAACAATTGATTGCCTTGACGAACATTTCACGATAGCCGCACATTCGGCAATATGCCGTGTCACGAAGCCGGGGCGACCGATCCGTAATAGGCGTTCGTTGTTATTCCCGCACGATCGTGGACCATTTGGGCAATCGCGTCAACTTCGGCGTCGGTCAGGGGCGTGACGGTCGCCTCGGCCGGCGGGCGGGCCACGGTATAGATCTGTACCCGACTGAGCTTCCCGCCGGACAATTGGATTTCGTTCAATCGGTCGCAAAAGGCTTCGAGCTCAGCCATGGTCGGTGCGTGGCCGGCGATCCTCATAAACAACGCCTGAATGACGAGTGGCCGCACCTGAGCCGCCGCAGTGATGTTATCGAGAATACGCCGAAACGGGACCGTGGTCCGCTCGACCAGGTGATAGTACGCGTCGGTACCGGCTTCGAGCTTGGCCCAAATCTCGCCCTGGTTCTTGTCAAGAATCGCAAGGCCGCGCGCGACAGCCGGACGATGAAACATGCTGGCGTTAGTGATCAGCACCATCTTGACGGTGTCGAGCTTATGTCGCTGCTTGACGGCGGCGCAGGCTGCGACGATCTCGTCGAAGTCGCGATACGTTGTCGGCTCGCCGTCGCCGCTAAAGGCGATGTCGTTCAGCCGACGTAGCGCCACAGGAGTTTCGCGAAAGCGTGCATGCTCGAACAACTCGCCACAGACCACGAGAGTGAGCATATGGTCCAACTCGGACAGCAGTTGCTCGATGCCCACAAATCGCGTTTCGCTCGCGCTCACGCGATCGACCTGGCAGTAGATGCAATCAAAATTGCAGATCTTGTCGGGATTCAGGTTCACCCCGACCGATACGCCGCCCGATCGCCGACTAACGACCGGATAGACAAAGCGATTGGTCTCGAACGACCGCGGATGCTGCGTAAACAGCTTCTCGGCTTCGCCGGGCAAATTGTTCGAGGGAGCCATTTTGCCACCCGACGAGAAACCGCACCTGCGAACTAGCCCAATCGCCGCAGTTGCGAAAATTCGTCCATTGTGACCGTCGTCAGCGAGCCATCGGCGATCTTGAGAACGATCAAATCGCTGAACGCCTTGTCGTCGACGTTGCGGCGAAAGTGCAAGCCGTGACGACGCCGCTCGAAGCTGACGACTTCGCCTACGGTCTTCGTCGTCCAGGTCCGTATCCCCACCTTGACTTGATGCAAAACTTCGACACGGTTGCCGGGCTTTAGCTCGTTAACCGCCTCGCGAGTCGTAATTTCGGTCATCGCCGTCGTAGGCTCGTTCGTCATCACAAAACATCCAGGCTGGAGGGAGAGCATTGGCGGCAGCATTGGCACCACCAACATGTCTTATGGCTATTGTCGCCGGGCACGCCCCCCTGGCAAGACCATCGTGCGTATCCTGCGGGTCGACTTAGACTTCCTTCGACTTGATCCAGCTCATTAAGCGTCGCAGTTGCCTACCCACCACCTCGATCGGGTGACTCCGCTCCATGCGACGCGTGGCCTTGAAAGCCGGGGCGTTGGCCTTGTTCTCCAGTATCCACTCACGGGCGAACTGACCGTTCTGAATTTCCTTGAGAATCTTCTTCATTTCGGCCCGCGTTTGGTCGGTGACGATACGCGGTCCGCGGGTGTAATCGCCGTATTCAGCCGTGTTCGAAATGCTGTAACGCATGTAGTTCAAACCGCCCTGATAAAACAGGTCGACGATCAACTTTAGCTCGTGCATACATTCGAAATACGCCATCTCGGGCTGATAACCGGCCTCGACCAACGTCTCGAAGCCCGCCTTGACCAAGGCGCTGACCCCGCCACAGAGCACAACTTGCTCTCCAAAGAGATCGGTCTCAGTCTCTTCGGCAAATGTGGTCTCAATGACGCCGCCACGGGTGCCGCCGATACCCTTGGCGTAGGCCAGTCCCAGTTTGCGAGTCTCGTCGCTTGCGCCTTCACCAAGCGCGATCAGGCAGGGAACGCCGCCGCCCGCTTCGAATTCGCTCCGCACCAGGTGGCCAGGCCCCTTCGGAGCAACCAACAGCGAGTCAACTCCCTTGGGCGCTTCGACCTGACCGAAATGTACGTTGAAGCCATGCGAGCACATGAGAATGTTCCCCGGCTTCAAGTGGGGACGAACATTATTGCGAAAGATATCTCCCTGCACTTCGTCCGGCAGGAGCATATTGACCATTTCGCCTTTTTCGGTAGCTTCTTCGACCGGCATCGGCTTGAAGCCGTCTTTGATCGCCAAATCGTAATTCGCGCTACCGGGACGCTGCCCCACGATCACAGTGCACCCGCTGTCGCGTAGATTCAAGGCGTGGGCATGCCCCTGCGATCCGTACCCAAGGATGGCAATCGTTTTTCCCTTGAGCAAGGCGAGGTCAGCGTCTTTTTCGTAGTAGATTTTCGCGGGCATGTCGTGATGTTCCTATGTGCAGGGAGGTTTATGGTTTGATGCACCGATGAGATGGTTCTAGTCGGTGTGCTAATTCTCGGTTTATTCCGGCGACTCAATTCGTCACTCGCACGGCGCGTCAGGTCCGGACACCATTCCTACGCTGCCGACACACTCACGCAAAGTCGGACGGCGTCGCATCGAAATTGCGGCCCGTGGGAGACCGGCGATCAATCGTGCTGGTCGAGTTCCCGCGGACCATGGCAATTCGACCCGTGCGAACCAACTCGCGAATGCCAAACGGTCGCATCAACTCGATGAAGGCTTCAATCTTTCGCTCTTGGCCCGAGATCTCGACAACCACGGCCTCGGCGGCGACGTCAACCACGCGACCGCGGAAGATCTCGGCCAATTGATGGACCTCATTGCGGCGAGCACCGTCGGTGGCAGCCACTTTGATAAGCATTAGATCGCGCTCGACAAAGTTCTGCGAGCTGATATCGTCGACCACCACCACCGTGACGATCTTAGCAAGTTGCTTGCGGACTTGTTCCAGTACGCTGTCATCTCCCATGATGACGAATGTCATGCGGGAAAGTTGCGGATCTTCGGTCTCGCCCACGGCCAGACTGTCGATGTTGTAGCCACGCGAGGCGAGCATGCCCGAGATATGCGCCAGTACCCCCGGCACGTTCTGTACCAGCGCCGATATTACGTGACGCATGACCAATCCCCTGAAAAGTAGCTGATAATAGCCCCGCCGCGACGCACGGGCAAGTCCTGGCGGGTTGCCGCCGGGGGACCGCTCTGTTAGCCTCGAAAGTTTACGCTTCTTCGTGCTTTCTTGCCTGGGAGCCGCATGAGTCACGCAGGTCCAAAAGCCGGCAACGGTCATGCACGGACTGCCGAGTTCATCCGGCTACGCGGAGTGCGGGTCCATAACCTGCGCAACCTGGATCTGGATATCCCCCGCGACCGCCTCGTTGTCATTACGGGACCCAGTGGCTCGGGAAAAAGTTCGCTGGCCTTTGATACCTTGTTTGCCGAAGGCCAGCGGCAATACATCGAAAGCCTGTCGATCTACGCCCGGCAGTTCCTGCACCAACTCGAACGCCCTGACGTCGACCTGATCGACGGCCTGCAACCCACCATTTCGATTGATCAGCAGGCCGGCACGCAGAATCCGCGCAGCACGGTCGCCACGGTTACCGAGATCTACGATTACCTGCGGTTGCTCTTTGCTCGAGTAGGCGCGCCGCATTGCTATCGGTGTGGATCCGCCATTCGCCAACAAAGTCCCGAGCAGATCGTCGATGCGCTGGTGGCGATTCCCGAGGGAACCAAGGTCGTGCTCCTTTCCCCCTTGGTGCGCGGCCGAAAAGGGCAGCACCAGGAAGTCTTCGACGCGATTCGAAAAGCGGGCTTCGTGAGGGTCCGCGTCGATGGCATCGTTTACGAACTGGATGCCGTCCCGGCACTCGCCAAAGGGCGGCAACATACGATCGAAGCCGTCGTCGACCGGCTAATCATTCGGGACGGCGTGCGACCACGCGTGGCAGAAAGCGTGCAACTGGCTCTCCGCCACGGCGAAGGACTGGTCATGACGTCCGCTTTGTCCCCCGGGGCCGATTCAAAAACGGGCACCTGGCAAGATTCGACATTCAGCACCGAGCACGCCTGCAGCGTCTGCGGGCTCAGCTACGAAGAGTTGGAACCGCGCACGTTCAGCTTCAACAGCCCCTACGGTGCGTGCCGCAGCTGCGAGGGGTTGGGTGCGGGCGTGGCCTTTGACCCCGATCTGGTCGTGCCCGACCGTAGCCTGTCTCTAACGGCCGGAGCCGTTGCACCCTGGCGCGGAGCAGCGGCGGCCGTCACGGCGCGGCACCGGCGCGAAATCGCACCATTTGCCGCGGCGCAAGAGTTTCGTTGGAATACGCCACTCGAATCGCTCACTACAAAGGTTTGGGAGGGCTTTCTTTATGGCGACGGGTCGGATTTTCCGGGCCTGCTCGGCATGCTTGAACGAGAGTTCGCCGGTGCCACTACGCCCGCGGCGTTACAGCGATGGGAGAAATACCGGGGCACGGTCATCTGCCGCGCTTGCCAAGGGTCACGACTGCGACCCGAAGCACGCAGCGTGACAGTCGGAGATCGCGCCATCCACGAAGTGACGCACCTGACCGTCGAGGGGGCCAAATCGTACTTCGCGGACCTGTCGTTTCCAGCAACTTCGGCTGAAATCGCCGAGCCCATCGTTACTCAGATACAGACGCGGCTCGACTTTCTGGCCAATGTCGGTCTCGACTATCTCACGCTCGATCGTGCGGCAGATTCCTTAAGCGGCGGGGAGCTACAACGCATTCGACTGGCCAGCAGCATCGGATCGGGTCTGGTCGGCGTGTGCTACGTCCTGGACGAACCCTCGATCGGCCTGCACCCCCGTGACAACGAACGCCTCATCCACGCGCTTCGCACTTTGGAACAACAAGGCAATAGTGTGCTAGTGGTCGAGCACGATGAAGCCATCATGCGGGCCGCCGACCATCTGATCGACCTGGGGCCGGGAGCTGGCATCGCCGGTGGCGAATTGGTGGCGCAGGGGACACCGACAGACGTCTGTCACATGCCGCAATCCATCACCGGACGATATTTATCCGGTGCAGATGTTATTCCCATTCCGCAGCGACGCCCCGTCAATGTACGGCGATCGATCACGATCGAGGGTGTAACCACCAACAATCTGAAAGACGTCAACGTGTCGTTTCCGTTAAGCGCATTGGTATGCGTAACGGGTGTTAGTGGCTCGGGCAAAAGCTCGCTCGTCAACGAGACACTCGTACGGGCGTTGGCCCGACGATTGCACGGTACCGGCGCCAAGCCAGGCCCACATTGTCGCCTCACCGGCGTCAGCGGCATCGATAAGCTAATCGAGATCGATCAGTCGCCCATTGGTCGCACTCCACGCAGCAACCCGGCCACCTACACCGGCATCTTCGACGAGATTCGCAAGGTATTCGCCGGCACCCGCGATGCCCAACTGCGCGGGTTCAAGGCCAGTCGTTTCAGCTTCAATGTCAAAGGCGGGCGCTGCGAGCATTGCCAGGGGCAGGGTCTGCAAAAGATCGAAATGAACTTCCTGCCAGACCTCTACGTCCCCTGCCCACAATGTCACGGCGACCGTTGGAATCGCCAAACGCTGGAAGTGCGCTACCGCGGTCGTTCGATCGCGGACACCCTGTCGATGAGCGTCGACGACGCGCGAACCTTCTTTGAGAACTTTCCGGTAGTCCACCGGGTACTATGCTGCCTGTGTGACGTGGGCCTGGGATACTTACCGCTTGGCCAGCCGTCGACGACGCTCTCGGGCGGCGAGGCGCAGCGGATCAAGCTCGCCACCGAATTGTCCCGCAACGACACTGGAAAGACGTTCTACGTGCTCGACGAACCAACGACGGGGCTGCACTTCGACGATGTCCGCCGGCTGCTCGCTGTTCTTGGTCGTCTCGCGGATCTCGGTAATACTGTCGTGGTCATTGAGCACCACATGGACGTAATCAAGTCGGCCGATTGGATCATCGACCTGGGGCCCGAAGGTGGCGAAGCCGGCGGATACGTCCTCGCCACAGGCACGCCCGAGCAAATCGCTGGACTTGCAGAAAACGAAACGGGCCGCTTCTTGTGCAGTTCGCTGGCGTTCACGTCCGATCGCGACGGAACCAAATCTGCTGCTGCCCAACCGATAATCGGCCCCTAGGCGAACCGTAAGCGGCGATGACGCGTGGAATGAATATCGCGCCATGAGATCTGATCCAAAATCCAAGCGCAAGCAAGTCAGCCCCAAAGGGCCGTCGCGCCCTGCCAAGGGGCAATCCACGGTCGGCCCGCGCCGCGCGGCATTCGTTTGGTCCTGGCCGACAGTGCTCGCGGCACTGACGTTGGTTGTCCTGGTTTTGGCGACATACGCTCCCGTTGCGCAAAACACGTTTATTTGGGACGACAACGACTACGTCACGCACAATCTTACGCTTCGGTCGCTGCCGGGATTGCGTTCGATTTGGTTCTCGCCGTTTTCCTTGCCGCAATATTATCCTCTGGTACACACGACTTTCTGGGTCGAGTATCACCTGTGGGAACTCGAACCGCTCGGCTACCACATCGTCAATGTCCTGCTGCACACTACCAGCGTGTTGCTATTGTGGCGATTGCTCGTCCGTTTAGAACTCCCCGGCGCCTGGCTGGCGGCGGCCTTGTTCGCCGTCCATCCCGTCATGGTCGAATCCGTGGCTTGGGTCACAGAGCGCAAGAACGTCTTGTCGCTGGCGCTCACGCTGGGGTCGATGCTGTGCTATCTCCGCTTCGCACCCGCTACGAAGGAGGAGGGGGGCGCATCGTCGCGCGCCGTGGCTTGGACGAACTACGCGCTGGCGTTTGTGCTGTTTGTGCTTGCTCTATTGAGCAAGACTGTCGTGGCTACAATGCCTGCGGTTCTGCTGGTGATCTACTGGTGGAAACGTGGCAACGTCGGCTGGCGCGATGCGGTACGACTGCTGCCGTTTTTTGTCGTCGGCATTGGCCTGGGCCTTGTGACCGCCTGGCTCGAGCGCATTCACGTGGGCGCCGAAGGGGCCGACTGGTCCTTTACGCCCATAGAGCGTGGGCTGATTGCTGGCCGGGCCGTATGGTTCTACGCTGGCAAGCTCGTTTGGCCTTATCCGATCATTTTCTTTTATCCCAAATGGGATATTAGTGCTGGCCTGTGGTGGCAATACCTGTTCCCCATGGCGGCGCTAGCGCTGGTCGCGGCACTGTGGCTGGTGCGGGGACGGATCGGTCGCGGGCCTCTGGCGAGTGTGCTGATCTTTGGCGGTGTGCTCGTGCCGGCGCTTGGCTTCTTAAACGTTTATCCTTTTCGCTATTCGTTCGTCGCCGACCATTTTCAGTATCACGCCAGCCTCGCGATACTCGCGCTTTCAGGCGCTTCGCTGGCGTCGATGGGCCAGTCGGTCGCAGACCTCTTTGCACGAACAACAACGGACGACACCACGCCCGCTCCGATCATCCCACGGGCACGACGGGCGCTACTAGGGCTACCGTCGGCGATGCTACTAATTTCACTCGCTGTACTGTCCTTTCGTGGAACTCACGTCTATTTCGATCTGCACTCGCTCTATGGAGATATTATCGAGAAGAATCCGAATGGCTGGGCGGCACATTTGAATTTGGGCGCAAAGTTGCTTTTCGAAGGCAAGAAAGACGAGGCGATGGAACAATTTCGAATCGCCCTAGAACTCAGTCCCAAACAGCCCATTGCGCATACTAACTATGGAGATGCCATATTCGATCTCGGCATTCGCAAGGGGTTCGAGCCCGGTCAGCTTGATACGGCCCGGGAGCATTTTCAAACAGCCATGGATCTGGAGCCCCGATGGATGCCCGCCTATGTTGGCCTCGCGAAGACGCTCATTCGCGAAGAAAAATATGATGAAGCGATGAAGTATCTCACTCGGGCGCTCGAACTGTACCCGAATAACCCACCAGCTCTGGAAACGATGGGCGCGCTATTGATCAAAGAGAAGAGATGGCTCGAAGCGATCGACTACTATCAGAAAGCCCTGGTCCATCGGCCGAATCTTGCGCAAAGCCACCACGGCCTCGGTCTGGCGTTGCTGAATCTGGGGCGCACCAGAGAAGCACTCCCCCATCTGGAAACATCATTGATACTCGATCCCGACTCCTATGAGGCGCAGTTTGCTTTGGCAAACGCCCTGATGGACTTAAAGGAATTCAGAACCGCAATCGACCGTTATAACGAGGCGATACGCATTAAACCTGACTATCTCGATGCCTTGAGTAACCTGGCCGTGGCCTATGGACAAATGGGCGATGCCGACCACGCCATCGAATACTGCGAAAAGGTCCTGGCGATCGATCCCGATTTCAAGAGCGCCCAGACGAACTTGGAAAACGCCCGCGAATTGAAACGACAACAAGCAGAGAAAAAGATGGCCAAATAGCCTGTAACACGACTTCAGCATCCAGGAGTTGTTTTGGGATTATCCAACCACCCCTCTAGCGCATCCAAACCTCATGCCTCCATATACTCATCACATCTTCATCTGTTGCAATACGCGTAAGCCAGGGCACGATCGTGGCTGCTGCAATCCCGACGATGACGAGGCGTTGCGAGGCGCCTTTCAGGCGGCATTGAAGAAACGCGGAGTCCCTGGCCTGGTTCGAGCCAACCGCGCCGGTTGCCTCGATCAATGTGAGTACGGCCCGACCGTCGTAATCTATCCCCAGGAAATCTGGTATGGTCGCGTCAGTTGCCAGGACGCTGCCCGCATCGTCGACGAGACAATTATCGGTGGCAGGATCATCGACGAATTGGTGATTCCCAACGCCTGTTTGAATACCAAGGGCAAGGTGCCGTGGCCGGCGAGCTGACCGCGTCACAGGTTGCAACAAAAACACGTGCTGCATGATTACCCTTCACAACCAAACAACTTGCTCCGTTTGAAAATGGGAGACGACGTTCAATGACGGATGAACCGCAGCGGCGCACGTGGTTAGCGAACGTGGGCCTGCTCGTCGGTCCGATATCCGCCATGCTGGTTTGGTGGCTGTGGCAAGTTGACGGTACGGACGCTGGCCAACGTGAAATGGCCGCGGCCGCGGTGTGGATCGTCATCTGGTGGTTGACCGAAGCCCTGCCTCTGGCAGCCACGGCACTTCTGCCGCTGGTGTTGTTTCCTGCACTGCGCATCATGCCCGCCTCGGCAGTAGCCGTTCGTTATGGCGATAGCCAGATTTTTTTGTTTTTGGGGGGCTTTCTGATCGCGCTGGGGGTCGAGCGCGCCGGCTTGCACCGTCGCGTGGCACTGTCCGTTGTCGCGGCGATGGGAGATAGTCCGCGTCGTATCGTGCTTGGATTTACGCTGGCCACGGGACTGCTCTCGATGTGGATGTCTAACACCGCGACGGCACTATTAATGATGCCGATGGCCACCAGCGTTCTGGCCCGCGCCGACGAGCTGGGGCGCGATTCTCGCATTGTTCGAAGATTGTCGATCGCTCTGATTCTGGCCGTGGGCTATGCGGCCAGCATGGGGGGCATCGCGACCTTGATCGGCACGCCGCCCAATCTGGCGTTTCGCCAGATCTATGTCGAGCACTTTCCGAATGGTCCCGACATCTCCTTCGGCGGCTGGATGCTACTATGCACGCCCCTGTCGCTCACTCTATTGGGTTTTTGCTGGGTGGCGCTAGTTTTCTTTTTGCACCCTTTGCCGGCCGACGAATTCTTCGGCGGTCGTGACGCGATCGCCGAAGCACGGCGTCAGCTCGGTCCGATGTCTGCCGCCGAGCGACGGATGGCGTTGATCTTCGTCAGTACGGCGCTGGCGTGGATTTTACGCGAACCAGTGTCCGGCTGGGGCTGGGCTCCGTGGTTGGGATTGGGACGTCAGGCGACTGGTGGCACGCTAGTTGACGATACGACCGTGGCCATCGGCATGGCGTTACTGTGCTTTATGCTCCCCAGCCAAGGCTGGAATGGCCCGCCGTTGTTGAATTGGCAATCAGCCGCGCGGGTTCCGTGGGGAATCCTGATTCTATTTGGTGGCGGTTTGGCGCTGGCCGAGGGATTAAGTGCCACTCATTTAGATCGCCTGTGGGGAGGCTGGCTGGGCACCTGGTTAGCCGGTAAGTCGCAATTCGCCGTGATCTCGGCCGTGACGTGCGGCATGACGGGATTTACAGAAATTGCCAGCAACGTTTCGGCCGTGCAAATCAGCATGCCGTTATTGGCTGAATCGGCGCGGCAGGTCCCCTGCGATCCCCGACTGCTCATGGTGCCCGCGACACTGGCGGCAAGTTGCGGTTTCATGCTGCCGGTGGGCACGCCCGTTAACGCGATCGCCTATTCGACGGGCCGCCTGCGGATGCGCGACATGGTCCTTGCTGGCCTAGTTATGGACGTCGTCAGTATTGTGCTGATCGTGACTTTCGTAACGGTGCTGGGGCGGCTGGCCCTAGGAATCGACTTCGACGGCCTTCCATCTTGGGCTGCCAGCTAGGCAAACCGCTAGAAACGGCCGCAGTACTTCTATGAAGGAGTGCGCGACGTCGGGCCCGAAACTCTTGTGCCAAGGCCGTTTGAGTGGATCCCCTGGCCTAAGCTTCGGATAGGCAGAACCGTGGGTCCGGTTCCAACGTCACGCCCGAAAGGCGAGTTCTGTCCACCTCTTCGACTGTTCGCCAAGGAGTCTTTGTGCGCGCGCTCGTCTTAGCCGTCTCTATGATTCTGTTTCTGCCAGCAGTCACCGCGGCGGCCGATTCGCGACGCACTGTCGAATTGGAAGTCGGCGGTCAGCGGATCGAGGGGACGCCGCTGACGATGTCCAGCGCGGGCGTCGAACTCTTGGGCCGCGACGGCCGACTGTGGACGTTCGCACCTCAGGTGGCGCGCGACGTCAAGCAGACCGGCTCGTCGTTCCACAGCTACCCCATCTCGGTGCTGAAGGGACGACTGCAGTCCGAAATAGGCAAGGACTTTCGCATCGTCAGTACCGGCCACTACCTGGTCGCGCTGCCCGAGGGAGTGCGCACCAATTGGGCCGAGCGGTTCGAGGAACTTTATCGCTCGTTTGCCCTCTATTTCTCCGTGCGTGGGTTTCGCATGCGGGAGCCAGAGTTTCCGTTAATCGCCGTCGTCTGGCCCGACAAAGAGTCCTTCATGCGCGCGGCCCGCAGTGAGCGCGGCGCCGTCATGCCGGGCGTGTTGGGTTACTATTCGCAAATTACCAACCGCATCATGCTGTACGACGTGGGGGGGGGACATGGCGATGCAGATGACTGGCGGCAGAACTCGGCCACGATCATTCACGAGGCCACGCATCAAACCGCCTTCAACACGGGAATCCATCAGCGTTTCAGCGACACGCCCCGCTGGCTCACCGAGGGGCTGGGCATGATGTTCGAGGCTCCCGGTGTTTGGAACTCGCGCGCGTACACCCGCCGTCAGGATCGTATCAACCACGGTCGTTTCGATTACTTCCATACCCGATTGGCAGCCATTCACAAGCCCGAGCTATTGCAACAAGTGGTCGGCTCGGACCGCCTGTTCTCCATGGATCCCTCAGCCGCTTATGCGGAAGCCTGGGCCTTCTCGTTCTTCCTGGTCGAGACGCAACCGCGGAAGTATTCCGAGTATCTTGCCCTCACCGCGCGGCGGCCGGTAGGGCAGCCGTATTCGTCTGCCAAACGGCTGGCCGACTTCACGTCGATCTTCGGCACAGACTTCCGTATGCTCGATGCCCGCTTCCTGCGATTCATGGCGGAATTGCGATAGTGCGATAAGCACGGCAAATAGTGGCGAACGCTTGCCGTCCCACTGGCTGGCCATCTTGGCGTCAGGACGGTGCGGCTGGCCTTACGGCCAGGGAACTGTGACGTCATGTTGTCGTTTTCATCGCCTGCCGACCCTACCTGAGTCGCCCATTGCGACGAAATCGGATCGATAAAACACCATAACTCATTGATTTAATTACCTTTACATTGCATATAGTCCCTTACGATCCGGAAAGGGTCCAGTGGCGGTCGTATCGCTTTTTCAGGAAAGCTGCTTGACTCCATTCAGCTGCTCTTCTACTCTTACATTTCTGATTTCGATGCTAGTTCAGCACTCTATTCGTTTATTTTATTCCATTCATGCCCGTCCACCTAAAGTCGCTCAAGGTCTTTTGCGACGTTGTGCGGCAGCGGAGCTTCTCGCGCGCCGCTGACGAAAATGAGATGTCGCAGTCTGCCGCCAGCCAAGTCGTACACCAGCTCGAAGAGCGGCTCGGCGTCAAATTGATCGACCGCTCCAAGCGGCCGTTTGTCCTCACCCCCGAGGGAGAGGTCTTTTACGACGGTTGCCGCGGAGTGATGGAACGCTATGGGACCTTGGAGGATAAGGTTCGCACGCTCCATCAAGAAGTTGCCGGATACGTACGCGTGGCGTCGATTTATTCGGTCGGCCTGCACCATATGAACCGGTATCTGCAGGATTTCCTCAGTCACCACCCCAAGGCCAACGTACGGCTGGAGTATCTCCATCCGCACCGCGTTTTCGAGTGCATCGAAAACGACCTCGCGGACCTCGGTTTGGTGAGCTATCCGAAGTCGTCGCGCACCGTCACGGCCATTCCCTGGCGCGAAGAGCCGATGGTGCTGGTTTGCGCCCCCACGCACGAGTTGGCCACACGCGAAACGATCAGCCTGAGTCAATTGCACGGCCGGAAACTGGTCGGATTCGACAGCGATTTGACGATCCGGCGCGAAATCGATCGCGTGCTGCACTTGCACCGAATTGAAGTGCAATTGGTCATGGAGTTCGATAATATTGAGACGATCAAGCGCGCCATCGAAATCGATGCCGGTGTGAGCCTGCTCCCCGAGCCGACTGTCTTGCGCGAAGTCGCGGCCGGCACGCTGGCGGCGATACCGCTGGATACCGATGAATTAGTCCGACCGCTCGGGATCATCCATCGACGTGGAAAACAACTCAGTGCGACAACCTGGCGATTTGTCGAGCTTCTGAAACGAGAAGGGGACCGCTTGCCGGCAGAGACGGCTGCGGGCCATCCGGCGCACGGCGCCGTGGCACAGAGTGCGTTGACTCAGGGTGCGTTAGCACAACGCACCAAGAACGGCAAACCCCCGCATCAAACCGCCGGCGAAGCGAGGTCGCAAAGAAGCGCCTCCGCCGGCCCCCCTCCCGGGCGTGGCACGGGAAATGGAGATTCGCAATCGCTGGCCGACTGCCACACGGCCGAGAGCACAGTAGGATAACGCGCGATGGCACCCAAACCGCGAAATACCGGTCTACCCGCTCGCGAAGGGCTCTATGATCCCGCGCAAGAGCGCGATAGTTGCGGAGTCGGCTTCGTCGTCAATATGCACGGTGAGGCCAGCCACCAGATCGTGCGCTCGGGGTTGGAAATCCTGGTGAATTTGACGCACCGCGGTGCCTGTGGTTGCGACCCTTTGACGGGTGACGGTGCAGGAATCCTCACGCAGATTCCCCACAAGTTCTTCCAGGCGAAGTGCGCCGAATTAGACATCAAGCTCCCGGCGGCGGGCGACTATGGCGTGGGAACCGTCTTTCTGCCTCCGGATTCCACACAGCGGCAGGCATGCCAGAACCGCCTGGACGAACTGATTGCCGCCGAAGGACAACGACTGCTCGGTTGGCGCGATGTGCCGATCGACAATGCGCATATCGGACAAACAGCCCGCGATGTCGAACCGTTCATTCGTCATGTGTTCATTGCGCGCGGCAAAGACACCCCGCGTGACATGTTCGAGTGGAAGCTTTACGTCATTCGCAAGCAATTGGAGTCATCGATTCGCGGTAGCAGCCTGTCTCAGAAGGCCTACTGCTATGTGCCGACGTTGTCGTCCCACATCATCGTCTACAAGGGGCTGATGCTGGCCGATCAGGTCGAGTTATTTTACGGCGACCTGGCCGACGAGCGCTTTGTCTCGGCCTTAGCTTTGGTGCACCAGCGGTACAGTACAAACACGTTCCCGACCTGGGATCTGGCTCAGCCGTTTCGTTACCTCGCACATAACGGCGAGATCAACACCGTGCGCGGCAACGCCAACTGGATGCACGCCCGGCAGAGCATGCTGGCCAGCGATACGTATGGCGACGACCTGCGCAAGATTTTTCCTACTTGTACGCCCGACGCCAGCGATTCGGCGATGTTCGACAACGCTCTGGAACTCCTCGTTCTGACGGGGCGTTCGCTGCCGCAAGCTATGTCGATGCTCATACCCGAGCCCTGGGCCGGCCACGAAAGCATGCCGGACGACAAGAAGGCCTATTACGAATACCAGGCTTGCCTGATGGAGCCCTGGGATGGTCCAGCATCAATGGCCTTCACCGATGGCAAGGCAATCGGCGCGGTACTGGATCGCAACGGTTTGCGGCCCAGCCGGTACTGCGTCACCAAGGGGGGCTTGGTTGTCATGGCGTCGGAAGCGGGCGTGCTGAAAATACCCCCGCAAGACATCGTCTCGAAGGGGCGTTTGCGCCCCGGCCGCATGTTCCTGGTCGACACGGCCAAGGGCTGCATCATCTCCGACGACGAAATCAAGCACGCGCTAGCGGCACAACATCCTTATCGCAAATGGCTCGACGAAAACCAGCTCAATCTCAACGATCTGCCGAACGTCGCCAAGAAAAACGGACAGGCGACCAACGGGCACTCGGACGAACCGTCGCTCAAATTACAGCGCACCTTTGGCTACACGCTCGAAGACGTACGGCTGTTGATGATGCCGATGGCCATCGACGGCCAAGAGGCCATCGGTTCGATGGGCAATGACGCACCACTGGCGGTGCTGTCGGATCGGCCGCAGCTGCTCTACAACTACTTCAAGCAATTGTTCGCCCAGGTTACGAACCCTCCGCTCGACGCGATCCGCGAAGAGATCATCACTTCGATGATCACCACCATCGGATCGGAAGGAAATCTCCTAGAGGAATCGCCGGAGCAATGCCGGTTGCTGCGGCTCGACCGGCCGATCATTTCCAACGAAGAGTTGGCGCGTATCAAGGCTCTCAACCAACCTGGCTTACGTAGCCGCTCGTTGTCGATCTTGTTTCCACGCGGTGAAGGAGCGCGCGGGATGCGTCGCCGCCTCGACGAATTGCGCCGCGAAGCCTCACAGGCGATCGCCGACGGCGTCACGCTGTTGATCCTCTCGGATCGTGGTGTTAACCAGGGGTGGGTACCCATTCCGGCATTACTGGCCACTAGCGGCGTTCATCATCATTTGATTCGCGAAAAGACGCGCACCCGCTGCGGACTGATCATCGAATCGGGCGAACCTCGCGAAGTGCAACATTTTGCCCTGCTCACAGCTTATGGTGCCGGAGCCATCAACCCGTATTTGGCATTGGCCACGCTCGACCAATTGCTGGCCGAGGGGTACATCGCGGACTCTTACACGGTCGAGAAGCTGCACAAATCGTTCATCAAAGCCGGCGTGAAGGGCTTGCTGAAGGTGATGTCGAAGATGGGCATCTCCACCCAGCAAAGCTATCGCGGCGCGCAGATATTCGAGGCCATCGGTCTGAACAAGGAGTTCGTTGACGAGTTCTTCACCTGGACGGCCAGTCGGATCCAAGGTGTCGGCCTGGAGGCCATTGCCGAGGA
>DASXEJ010000385.1 GCA_036490175.1 Pirellulales bacterium
GAGCATCTATCGACTCACCTACTTCAAGGATGCACTGGAACTTTGGCAAGACGCCGTCGCGCGCCAGCCCTACAATCACGTCGCCCACATTAACTACGGAGTCGAGCTGCTCAATCGCAAACAATTGGAGCAGGCCATCGAGCAATTCGAGCAAGCGCTGCAGCTTGCCCACAAGGACTTCGCGAAAATTCACATGGAACTCGGCACGGCCCTCTCGCTGAGTGGGCGGTCGCAGGACGCGATTCCCCATTTCGAAGAGGCTCTGCAGCTCGTGCCCGAAGAGCCGGCCAAAGTGCATCAATTCCTCGCCATCAGCCTGGTCAATGTGGGCCGGGCCGAGGATGCCATTTCGCATTTCCAACAGGCGATCGACATCGGCCCTGATTCGGGCGAGCTGCGCCGCAAGCTGGCCTTGGCCTATGCCGCCGCCGGCCGCGACAAGGAGGCCATCTCCTGTTTCGAATCAGCGCTGCGGGCCGGATTTGACTCCGCCGAACTTTATAATGACCTGGGGATGGCCTTGGTCCGCGACGGTCGGCCCGCGGACGCGATCGTGGAATTACAGCATGCCTTGCGCCGCCGGCCCGATTCGGCCCAGGTGCATTACAATCTGGGCGTTGCCTGGACTGCAGCGGACCAATCACAGCGAGCAGTCGCCGAATTCCAACAGGCATTGCGCATGCAGCCCGACTATCCCGCCGTCCATAAAAGCCTGGGCCTGGCATTGGTGCGGGCCAATCAGGCTGGGGCGGCGGTAACGCACCTTGAGCAGGCATTGCGCCAGGAGCCGGACTCGGCCGAGTTGCACTACAACTTGGGCGTCGCGTTGGTAGCTGCCGATCGCGCGGGAGACGCAATCATCGAATTCGATCGCGCGCTGCGTCTGCAGCCCGACTACCCGGCCGCCAAAACGGGCCTCGCGCAAGCACTTGACGCGCAACAGCATTCAAAGAAATAAACGCCCGCCCTTTGGTTTTTAGACTTTAGCGGCAGCGGCACTTGCAGATCGGGGCACGACCCCCGCAGCAAGAACTTCTTCGGCCTGGGCGATCATGCCGTCAATAATTTGACGGCAGCTCTCGATTCTGGTGATACCCCCGCAGCCTTGCCCCGCCGGAAAACAGGACAGGTGCGGGTCGCGCTCGGCATCTGCCGGAAACAGGAAGCCCATCAGGCCGGCTTGCTGCATGGCGACCGCTTGCTGCGGAAAAGCTTGGATGTCTTGCGGGTGCTGCTCCCACTGTTCGACCGTCGGATTTTTCAGCGCGCGCAGCGTCTTGCCGGTCCAGCAGCGCGAAACGATCGTATCGCTTTCGTTGGCGCGGAGGATGGCATCCTTATAGCTAGCCGCTCCGCGTGCTTCGGAACAGGCGACGAACCGCGTGCCCACCCACACGCCTTCACAACCTAGCGCCATGGCGGCGACGATGCCGCGCCCGTCGAAAATACCGCCGGCGGCAATGACGGGAACCTTCACGTTGTCGACAACCTGCGGCCACAGCGCCATCGCGCCCACATGGCCCGTATGGCCTCCCCCTTCGGTCCCTTGAGCGATAACGGCATCGCAGCCGGCCTGCTCGGCCAGGATCGCATGGCGCACTGTTCCACAGACATTGAATACCAATACACCCGCGTCATGGCACATCTGGATGACGCGCGTCGGCAGCCCCAGGCCGGCGATGAAGCAGCTGGCTCCGCCGTCGATGATCCGGCGTGCTTCCTCTTCGGGCTTGTCCGTGATGGGGGTCAGCAAATCAACGCCGAACGGCTTACTCGTCAGCTTGCGCACTTTCGCAATTTCGGCGGACATTTCGTCAATGCTCATGCTACCGGCGCCTAGTACGCCATAGGCACCTGCTTCTGACACGGCAGCGACCAATTCGGCGTACGAAACGCCCGCCATGCCGGCCAACATGATCGGATGCTTGATCTTCAAGATTTCGGTCAGGCGTGTGGCGAGCACGTGAAAACTCCCGAATGTAAAAAGTCCAGCAAAAACAGCCGCCGCAAGGAAATGGCGATTATAGAGGACCGGCGCCGCGAACTGCAAAGAATCGGAATAGCCGCCTCGTCGTACGCAGCCTAGGAATCTCCGTCGGGGCACAGTAGCGATTGCAGCCGATTCAACGAGCGCGTTAGCATCACGCGAATTGCACCGTCGGTCTTGCCGAGCCGCTCGGCAATTTGCTTCGAAGCCAGTCCCTCGACATAACGCAGTCGCAGCGCTTCGCGCTGCTCGTCCGGCAGAATCGACAGCGCTTCGGTCAGCCGCTCTTGCTTGACGTTGCGCGAAAAAATCTTACTGGCCGTGGTCATGCTGGCAACCAGCATATCGATCACTTGCGCCCGGCTTTCGTCGGCCGATCCCTTGTCGATCGATACCTCGCGGCCGGCATCCCTTTTGGCCGCGCCGAAAAAGCGCCGGTGCGCATCGATGATGCGCCGCTCGGCAATCTGGCACAGCCAACCAAAAGGCTCGCGACCGATAGCGTCTGCCGTTGCCAGCGAACGCACGGCCTCGGCCGACACGTCCTGAAACACGTCCTCAGGCTCCAGCTTTCGCCGCAATGCCGAACCGAGTCGCCGCTCGACGTAGGCCAGCAGCGGAAGCCGACGGGCCGCGATAAAATCGGCCAACGCCTGAGCGTCTCCCTGACGAATTCGTTCGACAACCTCGTCGGCATCGGTAGACATGAAATAGCTCCCCCGTAGCGTCTTCGCGAGTGCACCAGAACGGCGCACGGGCATCGTACTTCCGCGAGACCGTCAAAAACAACCATTTTTCCGCCAAACCGCTTTGATCTTCAGCACCGCTCCGATCCACCTATCGTCGTCGCGAACTACGGTGCTAAGGGAGCCTGAAAATCGGCCCGGCCACGCCAGGCGGTGCCATGCTGATTTGCCCCAAAGTATCTTGCCGGCTAGCTTGGCCTGATATTTGCTCGCGCAACTGGCACGGTTGTGCTACAACAAACGAGCGATCCCGGCGGGCGGTGCTGTATCTCGTTTTCCGGCGGAAAAGGGGTGAGGTCCAGAGGAGTTCTGGCGTCGTGTCGCAAAAGCCTGAAGAGCTGATTGATTCTCAGAACCCCACGCTGGCCTGGAATCTTCTTTCGGAGCGTGTCGAGGCGCTCGTGGCTGCCTGGGAGGCAGGGGGCGATCCGCCAGCACTGGCCGTCTATCTGCCCGCCGGGCCAGCGCCCCTGCGCCATATGACCTTGGTAGAGTTGATCAAGGTCGATATGGAGTACCGCTGCCCGCGACCCGAACATTCGCGCCGTATCGAGCAGTATGTGGCCGAGTTCCCCGAGTTATCCGAACGCGGGCAAGTGCCGTGCGATCTGATCTACGAGGAATATCACCTGCGCAAGCAGAGTGGCCAGTCGGTCAGCGCGCAGGAGTATTTCGACCGGTTCCCGCGGCAAGCCGACGAATTGGGCCGGCTGCTGGGATTGGAATCGCCCCATCTGAGCACCTCGGTCGTGGGCGCGGCCCGCTTCGAAGAAGTCGAAGTCGGCGATCAAATCGACGACTTCGATTTACTCACTCGTTTAGGACGCGGCGCCTTTGCCACAGTCTTTCTGGCCCGCCAGCAGTCGATGCAGCGCATCGTGGCTCTGAAGATATCGGCCGACAAGGGAAACGAGCCCCAGACGATGGCCCTGCTCGACCATCCCCATATCGTGCGGGTCTTCGACCAGCGGCACCTCTCCGAACGTCAATTGCGGCTGCTGTATATGCAGTACATCCCTGGCGGGACATTGCAGACCGTGATCGACACGATCCGCCGGCTCCCGCCCAGCATGCGCTCGGGCGTACGCTTGCTGGAAGCCATCGACGAATGCCTGATGCTGCGCGGCGAGTCGCCGCCAACCGATTCTCCGCTACGGCATCGGCTGGCCACCGCCACCTGGCCGCAGACGGTTTGTTGGCTGGGATCGCGGCTGGCGGCGGCGCTGTCGTACGCGCATCAACGGGGCGTGCTTCACCGCGATGTCAAACCGGCCAACGTGCTAGTGGCCGCCGATGGCACGCCCAAGCTGGCCGATTTCAACATCAGCTATTCGTCCAAGGTCGAGGGCTCGTCGGCCGCGGCGTACTTTGGCGGCAGTCTGGCCTACATGTCGCCCGAGCAGTTGGAAGCCTGCAACCCGAATCATATGCGCGAGGCCGAGGACCTAGATGGCCGCAGCGACGTGTACTCGCTGGGCGTGATGTTGTGGGAATTGCTCACGGGCCGCCGCCCCTTCGAAGATTGCCAGCCCACCAGTAACTGGAGCGCCACGCTTAACCAGATGCTGGCCGACCGGCATCAAGGCGTCCCCATCGACGCGATTGCGCAACTGCCGCGTGACTGCCCCTCGGGCCTGAAACAGTTTCTGCTTAGCTGCTTGAACGTAGACCGGGACAATCGCCCCTCCGCCGCGCAGTTGTCGCGACAACTGGAGCTAGCACTGGAACCCGAGGTGATGCGCCTGCTGCGGCCGCGTCCCGGGGCGTGGCGCAATTGGGTTCGCCGCTATCCGCTCACTGCCATGTTCGCAGCCGGACTGCTGCCGAACATCATCTTCACGCTGCTGAACCTCGCCTACAATATTCCGGCGATATTCGAATCTCTGGGCAAATCGGTCTTCGACGTATTGGACGATCCGGCCGTGTCGATCGTCAACGGCGCGGCCTTCGCCGTGGGCATTGCCATCGTACTTCCTCTGACCTGGCCGGTGGCGATGGCCGTAAGCCGCATTTATCGTGACGAAGCACACGACGTAGACCATGATCCGCGTTGGCGGCGCCGCGCGCTTGTGCTGGCCGACTGGACGGCCTGCGTCAGCGCCGCCGAGTGGATCGTCACCGGGCTGGTGTTTCCGTTCTGGTTGAGCCGCGAGATTCCGCCCGATAAATTCCATGCCAGCGTCGTCTATGCACACTTCATGGCGTCGCAGGGGCTGTGCGGCATGATGGCTTCGACCCTGGCCTTCTTCTTCGTGACGGTGTTGGCGGTACGGGCGTTTTATCCCACGCTATTTCAAGTGGATCACACCGACTTGTCGGCGCTCGAATCAGTCCGCCGGTTGCAACAGCGAACCTGGGTTTATTTCGGCGTGGCCGTCGTCGTGCCGCCGTTGTCGATGGTGGTCATGGTGATCATGCTGAGTGCGGCCAAAGAGGTCATGCCTCCCTCTACGTTCGCCATTCTGGGTCTGGTGGGGCTGATCAATTCCGGCCTGGTGTTCGTGCTGTTGCGCACGGTGCAAAGCGGCTTGGCTGCGCTGGCCCTTGCCGTGAGTCCGCCCGGCACCCTCTCGATGGGCGCAAGCGACAGCATCTCGGATTCGTTCTGGCGATAATGGCGACGACGAAATCGCTAGTGCCATTCCGTTTGTTGGATGGCGTCGGTAAGCGGCTATGTGTCAGTCGACCAGATGCATACCAGCCCGCTCGGGGTCGAATCCCGCTGGGAATTTCGTGGCCCGGCTGTACAGTGCGCCAGCGAACAGCGCCCCGTCGAACTGACAGTCGCTCAGATCGGCACCGCAAAGATCGGCACCGGTCAGGTCGGTATGCCGATCGCAGGGGGCGGCGCTCAGATCCGCGCCGCGTAGAATGGTCAACCGCAGGTTGGTATTTTTCAGAATGGCGCCGCGCAAATCGGCACCCAGGAAATCGCAACCCTCGCAATTGGCGCCTTCCAGATTCGTCGGTCCAAAAAGGTTGTCCGGGCCGAGGCGTGCCCGTCGCAAATTGGCACACTTCAGACTGGCTTCTTGCAGCACGGCGCCGCGTAAATCGGCCTCTTCCAGGTCCGCGCCGCCAAGCTCGGCACGGAGGAAGCGAGTCCAATATAAATCCGCCGCTCGAAAGTCAGCCCGCTCCAGACGGGCGCCGTCGAAGCACGTTCCCTCCAGGTCCGCTCCATGAAAGTCGGCGCGCGTTAAATCCGCGTCCGTAAAATCGGCCACGCTCATCAGTCCCTCTTGGGGGAAAATGGTCTTCTTGGTCTCGCGCACGATGTCCTCTCTTGGCAGCCGGTGGCCGACCGCGAAAGGGCCTGTATGGGCGAATGTAACGACACTCGATCAACGCATCGCCCGCCTGACGATGATCATTAGTGATATTGCAGGCCCCGTTTGTAATTATTTATTTCAGGCCGGCCTGACCATGGGAACCGGCGCGTGCAAATGAAATCGGCTCGAGCGGCTGGTCTGTTCCGCGTGCAGTGCATCGACAATCTGCTGCGTGCAATCGTCGATCGACAGACGCGACACATTCAATACGAGATCGTAGTTGGCCGGATCCGTTGGATCCGCGTGAAAATGCGCCCGCACGAATCGCGTGCGATCGCGCTGCAGCTTTTCGATCTTGCGCAGCGCCGCGGCATGGCCAACTGTGCCAGTCATGC
>DASXEJ010000386.1 GCA_036490175.1 Pirellulales bacterium
GAAGAAGAGATGCACAAGGACGAGCGACTCAGGAAGCTAGAGGACCAACTCAGCAACATCAACCAGTCGATCGCCGCCGCCAGAAATCAAGTCAAGGGGAATGACAATCCGACCGTCAAGCGCGCGGAAAAGGATCGTAGCGTGCTTGAAGATCAGATCAGCACGCGTCGCGACGAGTTGTTGAAGAAGTTCACAGACTCTAACGAAGCCATCAAGGTCAAAGAGTCCAAGGGGAAGATGGAATCGGCGCAACGGCATCGCGACAGCGTGATTAAGCATCTCGAGGAGTTGAAAGAGGAACAGAAGACGGTACAGGATCAGCTATCGATCATCACGCGTGACTCGGCCGAGTTGGAGACTAAGAAGCAGAAAGTGCACACGCTGCAGGTGGTGGTAGAAGAGATCAACCGCGACCTGCACAAGATGGGTCTCGATAAGCAAGCGCCCAATCGTATCCAGCGCCTGGACGACCCAGTCGCGCCCAGCAGCTCGCCGATGAAGCGCAAGGTGATGATGGTATGCTTTTGCGGCTTCTCCATGTTCATGTTGGTCGGACTGGCTGTTTCGTTCTACGAGTGCCAGGCCCGCCGCATCGTTTCCTCGACGCAATTGATCGATGGATTGGGAATGCGCGTCGTCGGCGCGCTCCCCTCGGTTTCGCGCCCTGGCCGTAAGGCGCTGGCGGCCGCCAATGGCGACATGAACCGCCTGCTAGTCGAATCGATCGACACAGTGCGGACAAATCTGATCCATAGCACCGCCTCGGAGCCGGTGCATGTCGTGATGATCACTAGCGCCCTGGACCGCGAAGGCAAAACGACCGTCGCCAGCCAGTTGGCGGCTAGCCTGGCCCGCTGCGGACGCCGCACGTTGCTGGTCGACGGAGATCTGCGCCGCCCGACCGCACATCGTCTTTTCGAGTTGCCGCTTGAGCCAGGCGTGTGCGAAGTCTTGCGTGGCGAAGCCGAAACCGACGACGTCATTCGGCCAACCCGTGTCGCAGGCCTGTGGATGATTTCGGCCGGCCAGTACGATCTGGAAAGCATCCAGGCCCTCTCGAAAGAGCGTCTTGGTGACATGGTCGACCTGCTGCGATCCCGCTTTGACTTTGTCGTTGTCGACTCAGCGCCCGTATTGAGTATTGCCGACTCCTCCATGTTGGGTCAGCATGTGGACGCGGCGATTCTTTGCGTTATGCGTGAAGTGAGCCAAGCCGCCAAGGTTTATGAAGCCAGCGAGCAGCTCCGCGCGGTGGGTGTACACGTCCTAGGAACCGTGATCAACGGCGAACGCACCGAGGCCACGTACCGGGCGTATTCTGCAAAGACCTAAAATTGTTCAGCGGACTATCGGCTTCACGGCAATCTTCCGCGACAGTCAATAACTGGAAGCTTGAGACCCATGAATATGAAAGCGTTCGTTGCCCCTGGAATCGCCGCACTCTTGATTATTTCAGCGGGGTTCGTGAATGCCTATTGGCGGGGCGTATTCGGTGGCGTCGACGATCCGACGATTTTACGAGAGTTCGCCTTACGCTTGCAGGATGTGCCGCTAGAGATCGGGGACTGGGAAGGCACCGACCAGGAAGAGATGGACGAGCGCGAACGGCAAGTCGCCGAAGCCGACGCATCCTTGCAACGGTCGTACCGAAACCGACTGACCGGACAGGCCGTGAGCGTATCGCTTGTCAGCGGAAAATTTCGCGGCATTGCTCAACACGTGCCGACGCAGTGCTATGTGGCGGCCGGCTATTTGATGATGAACACGGAGATTCAGTACACCGTTGAGACACCCGCGGGTCCGGTCCAGTGCTATACGACGGCCTTCAAGAAAGAAGAAGGGACCGGAACACAGTATCTGCGCGTGTTTTGGACTTGGAGTTATGACGGCCGGTGGATCGCGCCGGAATTGCCGCGCGTCGCCTTGGTGGGTCAACCGGCACTCTACAAGTTGTACTTCATCACCGAAGTCTTGCAGCCCGGACAGGCGATCGAACAGAATCCCGCAGTGGACTTCATGCGTAGCTTCATCCCGGCAACGAACGCGGTGCTCTTCCCCAATGCCCCGGAACCTACCTCCGAGTCGCCCCCGGTCAATGATCAATCGCCGTCCCCTGCGGCAAGCTAAAGTCGACGTGCTGCCCTGCCAAAACTCCTTTCACATCCCTTGCACGCGCTGGCGGCCAAAACGTTGGCTGGCCAACTGCCTGTTGGACTGCCATCAGCGTGAAGCGTCTAGGGGCCCGTCTTGCTGCATCTAACGCGTCTGTTTGTATTTTCTCCGGTCACAATCCGGTTTTGCCCTTGGCGTAACGTGCGTTCATCCTGCGGGTGGGTTAAATTGAAGTGCGGCTGCTCGTCAGCAGCCCGGCACGCCGTAGGAGCGTGGCTATCGTGTCTGGGTCATGGTGTGCTGGATCCAAGCGTGCGACACAGTTGTACGGTCTCTTTGCGGGCATATCGCAAGTGATCGTTCGCTCGGTTGGAAAGGCGATACGTCGGCAGGTTCAGGGCTGGCTTCAATACCACCCACGGGAACGGAGTGCGCGCCGAGGCTCGTCAGGATCCTCGATAGGGCAGGAAGCGGCCAAGTTGTTTTGCATCTCGCGTTGGACCGAATCACTATTCTAGAACTCGTCAAAAGAATACGCGCATGAAAGCCCCGCCTGCAAATACGGCAAAGGACTGGTTGTTCGTCGATGCCGGCAAGAAAGTCCCCCTTGCGCGCGCTTGGTTCGACGACGCCGAGCCGACCGCCGCGGCCGAGGTCGTGCGATCTGGATGGCTCTGCCAAGGGCCCAAGGTAGCGCAATTCGAGGAGCAGTTCGCGTTCACAATGGGCGCCAAGCACGCCATCGCCGTCTCCAACGGGTCGATCGCCCTACTCGTTGCGCTGCAAGCCCTCGGCGTTGAACCGGGTGATGAAGTCATCGCCCCGAGCATGACATTCATCTCTTCCGCCACAGCGGGAATGGTGCTCGGCGCGCGACCGGTGTTGTGCGACATCAATTTGACGAATTATTGTATCGATGTCGAACGTCTGGAATCATTGATCACGAAACGGACGAAGGTCATTGTTCCCGTGCATTACGCGGGCCAGACGGCCGATATGGATCGCATCCAAGAACTGGCCGATCGTCATGGGCTGAGCATTCTCGAAGACGCGGCCGAGGCCCACCTGGCCCGGTATCGCGGCGGTAAATTCGCCGGTACTCTGGGCAACATCGGGATTTTCAGCTTTACGCCGACCAAGCCAATGACCACGGGCGAAGGAGGCATGATCGTCACTGACGACGATCACCTCGCCGCGCAATGTCGCTTGATTCGCAATTTTGGCGATTCCGGCAAATTCCAGTGGGACATACTGGGATTCAATTACCGACTGAACGAGGTGGCCGCCGCGATCGGCATCTGCCAATTGAAGAAGCTTGATCAAATCATCGCGATGCGCCGCGAAAAGGCCAAGCGCTATGATGACGCATTTGCCGACGAAGCGGCAATCATCATCCCCTGGGCACGGTCCGTCGAGGACATTAACTATCAGTTGTATACGATCCGCTTCCAGCTTGATCTGTTGGATGCGAGCCGCGACCAATTGATGGATGAATTGGCTGAACTGGGCGTGGCTACCCGGCTGTATTATCCGTCGCTACATCGCCAGAAAGTGTTTGCTCCCTTTGGACCTCACGCCGATCGAGATTTTTCCAATTCGATCGCCTTCGAGCAGTCGGCCCTGTCGCTGCCGATTTTCACGGGACTTACGTTCGACGAGCAGGATTATGTGAGTGCCTCTCTGTTGAATGTCGTGCGCCGTCACCGGAAAGGCGCCGGTCGCTAGCCTGCGCGCGTCCTTCGTTGCATAGAACTTGCTTAGGAGTGCGGAATGATCACTGGTAAGAAGGTGCTGATAACCGGCGGTGCGGGTTTTATTGCCACGCACATTGCCGAGCGGTTGGCGGACCGAAACGAGGTTACGCTATTCGACATCGACTTGGAGAACGCGCTACCTTACAGCCGCCTGGCCAAGGATAGTCGCGTACGCAAGGTGCAAGGCGACGTGCGGAACGCCGAGGCCCTGCAAGAGGAGGTGGCCCGTTGCCAGATCTTGCTCCACTATGCCTCGATTCTGGGGGTCCGCAAAGTCATCGACCACGCGCGCGACACGATCGACACCGTGCTGATCGGCACGCGTAACGTCCTGGAGGCGGCGCGTCATAACCCACGCATCGAGCGGATCGTGAATATCTCGACCAGCGAAGTCTACGGCAACGTGATGGATGCGCGCGAGGGGGCGACGTGCAGCGTCAGTACCGCCAATGATCCGCGTGTTTGCTACGCCTCGAGCAAATTGGCGGCAGAACATATCGTGTGGGCCTATCATCGCGATTTCAAGCTTCCCACGGTCATCGTGCGGCCGTTCAACATCTTTGGTCCGATGCGGAGGACCGACAACGCAGTGGGCCGCTTTGCCGTCCGCGCCGTAGCCGGCCAGGACGTAACGCTGATCGGCGACGGCAGCCAGCTACGTTCGTGGTGCTATGTGGACGATTTCTGCGATGCGATGATGGGCTGCATCGAAAACGAGAAGGCCATCGGTCAGGACTTCAACGTGGGAAATCCTGTCACGGCCGTCACTATTTATGATCTCGCGGCACGGACCATTCGGCTCGCGAAGAGCGGCTCGAAAATTTCGACCACCGCACATACCTTCAGCGACATTGGTGTCCGCGCTCCCAACTCTGTGAAGGCGCGGGATCTGCTTGGGTACGTGCCGAAGTTTGATCTCGACAGTGGTCTGCTGCCAACGATCGAATGGTATCGCCAACACATGGACGACTTCCGCGACTGGCTGTGAGCGGCATGCCGCAGACGACTGCTGTCATACACGGTGGTCACAGAACCTTGCGACGTCGTAACAATCGTCGCGCATCGCTAACCAGCAGCAACTTCCAAAACGAAAACCACAGCTAGCAATGCTGGCCTATCTGGGCGGATTATGCGGGCACCCGTGTTGTCGCCTGACACTTTTTCATTGATTTTTCCGAGTGTCGCCGCCAGAATGGCAAACGTGCAAGATGAGAATGCTGACCGTTCGGGCGACGATGTTTTTGTCTGCACCGCTGCGTTTCTCGTTCGCTCAACTAGCGGCACACTTGAAGTTGCGAGCAACTTGTTCGGGCCAATCATTCGGCATTCTGCCGGCAGACGGGCCGCAACGTCGCGCCCACGCATAATTTGAAGCGGCACCCAGGAGGCTTTGGCGTGAACTCTTCGCGATTGCGATTCACTATCGGCACCTTGTTGCGCATGGGTGCCGATACCGTCATGATCCAATGCTCCGTAGCAGCCGCCTTGGCGTTGCGGTTTCTCACCTTGGTGCTCGTGGTCGGACAAGATCGTGGTCCGGTTGACGTCCATGCTGACTTCTGGCGAACCGTGGGCTATTTCTCCCATTCCGTCTGGCCTCTGACACTCGTCTGCCTCGTCGTTTTTTACCTGAGCGGCTTTTACACCTACGGACGCGCGTACCAGAGCCGCTATAAGGCTCTGATCGTCACTCAGGCCGTAACCCAGGGCTATCTGATCTTTGGCTTTCTTTCCTACGTGTTCAATGGCGAGGCCTTCAATCTTCCTCGCTGGGCGTTGGTCCTGTCTTGGGTGCTCAGCGTGGCCGTGTTGGTCGGCTCACGCATTTGGACGACGTTGTGGATCAAGATCGTGCATCCCGAGCGCGAGGCCGTAGCCAAGGTGGCGCGCGGCGATGATCGCCGGGTTTTGGTCATCGGAGGAGGCGGATACATCGGATCGGCACTGTTGCCGAAGCTGTTGGAAGCCGGCTACCACGTCCGCCTTCTGGATTTGCTGATCTTCGGTGACGAGCCGATCCAGAAGCTTCTTGATCACCCGAGGCTAGAAATACGTCGCGGTGATTTCCGCCATGTCGAGCAAGTCGCCGAGGCTCTGCAAGGCGTCGACTCCGTGGTGCACCTGGGAGCGATCGTCGGTGATCCGGCCTGCAATCTCGACGAAGAGTTGACGATCGAAGTGAACCTCACCGCCACCCGCATGATCGCCGAGTTGGCCAAGGCTTCGGGCGTCGAGCGTCTGGTCTTTGCCAGTACCTGTTCGGTGTACGGTGCGACCGAGGAAATGCTGGACGAACGGAGCATCGTCAAGCCCATCTCGCTTTACGGACACACGAAGCTGGCCTCGGAGCGAGTGCTCTTGGACATGGCCAATGATCGATTCAAACCGACGATACTGCGGTTTTCCACGATCTACGGTTTGTCGGGCCGGACGCGCTTCGACTTGGTCGTGAACCTGCTCACGGCCAAGGCCAAACTGGAAGGCAAGATCACGGTGTTCGGCGGCGATCAATGGCGACCGTTCGTACACGTCGACGATGCCGCGTTGGCCGTAGCCACCGTGCTGCAAGCTCCGCAACCGATTGTCGGCAATCAGATATTCAACGTCGGGTCGAACGACCAGAACTACACGATTCAGCAAATCGGCGAAATGGTACACGAATGTGTCTTTTCGGCCGAGATGGTCGTTAATTCCGCGGACTCCGACAAGCGCAACTATCGCGTCAACTTTAACAAGATCCGCAATCAACTCGGGTACACGCCGCGTTGGACTGTGCGACAAGGCATTCAGCAGGTGCTGGACGCCATCGCCAATGGAGAGGTTTCTGACTATGCGGATTCTCGCTACAGCAACGTCAAGTTTCTCAGCGAGAAGAAGTCCGTCGTGCGCGATAACTGGGCACACGAGTTGGTTCGCGTAATCGCTTCTCAGTAGCACGCTTCTCGACAGCGCACATCTAGAATCACGTCTCGCAAGCCCACCAAACGATTGCTTGCGTGTTGGCCACCGATTGGGGGCTGGCGGGCGGGCAATCTAGAACCAGTAATCGACAGATTTTCAAACGTGTGGCAGGTACGTAGCGCGATTTTGCATGTCGCGCGGCAGCTTACGCCATCATAATCTCGGATCGTAGCCTAAGACTCCGACGACTCAGCACGGCGCATGCGTCTACTCTTGATTCACCAGTATTTCGCTGGCCCCTCTGAACCCGGCGGGACGCGGCATTACGAACTGGCCTCGCACTTGGTGCGCCAAGGACACGAATGCACGCTCGTGGCCAGCACGCTCAATTACACCTCGGGGCAGCGTGCCGTTGAAGGTTGGGGGTTGTCAGTCGAGCAGAACCTCGATGGAATTCGCGTATTGCGTAGCTATACGCTTCCTTTATTGCATCACAGCTTTGCTGGACGTGTATTGGCCCTGATCAGTTTCATGATCACGTCTGTATGGTCGGCCCTGCGTGCTAAAAATATCGACGTGGTAATGGGCACCTCGCCCCCCTTGTTCCAGGCGGTCAGCGCTTGGTTTGTGGCTCTTATCCGGCGACGGCCGCTGCTGCTTGAGATTCGCGATCTGTGGCCGGAGTTTGCCATAGATATTGGGCTGCTGAAGAATCCGGTCCTCATCAAGATCGCACGGTGGGTCGAGAATTTTCTGTATCGCCGGGCTACGCACCTGTTGGTGAACTCGCCCGCGTATCGCGACTATTTGTTGGCCAAAGGTGTGCCAGACGAAAAAATCAGTGTCATCGCCAATGGCGTCGATCCCGATATGTTCTCTCCCGAAGACGATGGACACGCCTTTCGCAACGAGCTGAAGCTGGGCGATAAGTTCGTCGTTACCTACGCGGGGGCGTTGGGAATGGCGAACGACATCGATACCATCCTTCGGGCCGCGGCCCGGCTGCGCACCGACACACGTATCCGCTTGGTGCTGGTCGGAGATGGCAAGGAGCGGCCCAACCTCGAGGCCAAGGCAAAGCGCTTCGAATTGGCCAACATTATGTTCGCGGGTACGCGCACCAAGACGGCCATGCGGTCGGTTTTGGCTGGATCTGATGCTTGCGTGGCAACTCTGAAGAACATACCCATGTTTCGCACTACCTATCCCAACAAGGTGTTCGATTACATGGCCGCAGGCCGCCCCACGATTCTGGGAATCGACGGCGTCATTCGTAAGGTGGTAGATGCCGCCGACGGAGGTATCTTCGTTCCGCCCGGCGACGATCGGGCTTTGGCGGCCGCCTGCCAACAATTATGCGACGACCGTGAGCGGTCGCGCACTATGGGCTTGGCCGCGCGGCGCTATGTGGTTGAGCATTTTAATCGCCACCATCAGGGTCAGGATTTCGTTCGTTTGCTGGAACACTTGGCAAACGTGCCGAAATCAGAACAAGGTGAACCGCCTGTACCAGACGTTCGGCAAACGTGCGTTTGATCTGGCCGTGGCCGTGCCCGCCATGCTGCTGGCCAGTCCCCTCATTGCGCTGGTGGCACTGGCCGTGCGTTGGCGGCTG
>DASXEJ010000387.1 GCA_036490175.1 Pirellulales bacterium
TGTCCGCCCGAAGACGTGGGCGGTATGTGGGGCTACGCCGACTTCCTGGACGCCATCCGGGATCCTAGCCACGAAAACCACAAGGACATGCTGACATGGGTCGGGCGACGCTTCGACCCAGAGAAATTCAGCGCTACCGCAGCCACCAAAGAAATGCGCCGTGGACTACCCGACTGGCGCGACTACGCCTGACAACGCCGCGGTCTCCTGCCCACCGCGACAGCGGTTTAGTTCAACGGCCACTTGCCATCACACATTTGGTAGCCAGGAGTCCGAGCATGTATCGCGGCACGCGGATTGCAAAGGCCCTCGTCTACGCCAGTTTGCTGGTTCTGCTGGCCAGTTCCACCAGGTGGGCCGCGGCCTATGACGTCACTCCGACCGGCGAACGATTGTCGCACTATCTGGACGGGCTCGACGTCGAGCATCATTGGCTGCCGGGCGAGCGCATTAGCTGGCGCAGCGGCGATCCAAGTCCCAAGGGAGGCACATCCTCAACCCATTGCAGCGCATTTGTCGCGGCAGCCTGCGCCGGCGCCAATGTCTATATCCTGCGCCCGCCCGAGCATAAGCAAACACTATTGGCGAATGCGCAATACGAGTGGCTGGCCGACAAGGGACGCGAACAAGGTTGGCAGCGCGTGGCGTCAGCGACCGAGGCCCAGCAGCGTGCTAACCGCGGCGAACTCGTCGTGGCTACCTACCGCAACCCAGACGCCAAAAAGCCGGGCCACATCGTGATTGTCCGCCCCAGCCGTAAATCGAGCGCGACGATCGCTGCCGAAGGTCCAGATATCATTCAGGCTGGCGGCCACAATCGCAATCGGGCGCCCCTGGTCGACGGTTTCCGCAGCCATCCGAGCGCTTGGCGCAACGGCGAGATCGCATACTACGCGCATATGGTGGAGGACGGCGCGATCGCCACTGAGAACTGATGCCGGCGACGCGAACAAAGGACTATCGCATCGCATTCGAGGTTCATGGCGGCTTCAACGCTTCAGAAGGCCCTTACCCAAGCACCGACAGACTCGGCAACGGTGGTTGCTCGCGGCGGGCAGCAACCAGGTTCTTCACCAGGTTGTAATACAGCGCCTTGAGATAGGGGGCCGTGGTCTCGTCCGAGAAGTTGCCGGCGATGCGTCCCTCGTCGCCGCGGACGCGGATTTGGATGTTGATCGGTACTTCGCCCAAAAATGGCATGTCCAACTCAACGGCTTTTTTCTTCGCGCCCCCGGAGCCAAAGATCTCGTAACGCTTGCCGTTATCGGGGCAGATAAAGTAGCTCATGTTCTCGACCATGCCCAGAATGGGGATGTTCACTTTGCGGAACATGGCGACGGCCTTGACGGCGTCTAGCAGGGCCACATCCTGCGGCGTGCAAACCACGACGGCGCCCGACAGCGGCAACAATTGCGACAGCGTCAGTGCGATATCCCCCGTACCTGGCGGCATATCGATGATCAGGTAATCGAGATCGCCCCAGGCCGTATCGCGGAGGAACTGGCTGATCGCGCCGTGCAGCATCGGTCCGCGCCACACGACCGCTTCGCCGGCCGGTACGACAAAGCCCATCGACATGACCTTCATACTGTCGACGACGATGGGCTGGATCTTTTGGTCGACGATGTCGGGACGATGGTTGACGCCGATTAGGTGCGGAATGCTGGGACCATAGACGTCGGCGTCCATTAATCCGACCTTGGCGCCGGCTTTGTTCAATCCATACGCGATCGAAGCGGCGATCGTACTTTTGCCGACGCCCCCTTTTCCGGAGCCCACGGCGATCACGCTCTTGGCGGCCAGACCAATCTCGCCGATGCGTTCGGCGGGCCTTTCGTGAATTGCCAAATTGACCGTTACGTCGGTCAGGCCTGGCAAGGCCCGCCGCACGACGGTGGCACATTCCTGGCGACAGTCTTCCCATAGCGGGGCAGCGAAGGTGGTCAACGCGAGCGTCAAGGTCGCGCGGTTGCCGTCGACGCGCACGTCATGTACCTGGCCCATTTCGGTGACCGGGCGGCCGGACTCGGGATCCTGTAAACGTCCTAGCGCCTCGGTGACCTCGGCGACGGTAAGCTGTTCCGGCATGATTTCTCCAGGAATCGACAAACATCGAAGGCCGAACTGGCGGATGGCACGACTACCAAGGTAGCGTGGCCCAGATTTGTTCGGCAGTCCCTAATTCGGGCGTCGCCCAACTTTCCCAGTGTCGGCGGGCCAGGATGACAAAGTCGTCCAAGCGAGACGGCGAGATGACGAAGTGGGCGGCCCCCAGTTCCCGAGCCAGCCATTCGTAATCGGCCGATTCCGAACCGGCCAGGACGACGATGACTGCCTTGGGAAACCGCTCCCAGATCGTGTGAACCAGAGCCAGGGCCTGATCACAGTGAGCCCGGTCCAATTCCACAGCCACGATCGCCAGCCGCACCGTAGCCAGCGCCAGGCAGCATTCTTCGGGCGAGCGAGTCTCAACAAGCCGGTAGTCCCATCGTGGCAAGGGAGCATTGTCGGGCGTGGTAGCGGCGGCTGTCGGTTGCACCCTATTGCCCGTCGCCGCACGGTCCGCCGCTAGCCGCAACGGTAGAGCCCAACGGCCGGATCGCTCGCAGACAATCAACGTGCGTGGGGATTCCATAGTCGGCCTCTCGGCGCACACACGTCGTACCCTTACGCCTGATCGGCGCGTGAATCGACGTAGATGGCTTCTTTGGCGCTGGGACTATGACCGGTTTCGACCTCTTTGCCGCCGGGACCGATCTCGACCAGCTTGTAGCCGCCGATCGCACGGAAGTAAATCAGCAGGATCAGATAGCCCAACGCCATGGTGGCAGGTATGCCGGCTGTGATCTTCAACGCCATCTGGCCGCCGTAATCGGTCGCCTCCTTAACGTCGAGCGCCGCGGGGCTGCCGCCAGGCAGCTCGGCTACTTTGGTCCCATCGAGTCCTGCCACCGCCGGGAAGAACAAGAAGTGGTTCACTTCGTTCGACTTTACTTCCTCGTAGACCGTGGGATTCATCTCTTGCAACTTGGCAGTCGCATTGACGTCTTGGGTATAGCCGATGCCGGGACCGCCCAGCAAACCTGCCGACAACATGCCGATGCCCCCCATGGCTCCCATCGTCAGGGCGCCCCCTTTCGGAAAGCGTTCGCCCACGACTCCCAGCATCGTCGGCCAGAGAAAAGTCTTGCCAACGCCATAAACTGTTGCGGCCACTAGAATGCCTGCTCCCGAGGCCGCTCCTAGCATGCTGCCCATCATGTATAGACCCGTGCAGCCCAAAACGGCACTGACAAAGAGCAGGCCCAGCGGATTGATGCGCTCGACGATCGGGCCGGCAAAAAATCGCAGCACGAACATCAAGCCCGCGGTGTACACCAGCAGCAACACACTGTTGCGAATGTATCCTCCCATGATGTTTGTGATCCAACTGTCGGTTCCCAGTTCGACGTAGCCGACCAGGCCGTGCAGGACCAGCAAAAAGAGCAACACCGGCGCAGCGAACTCAGCCAGCATGTCACCGAACTTGACACCGGCGGCGCGCGCTTCGGAAATCGGAAATTTCTCACGGATCGTGATCATCCCGTACCACAAGGTCGGTATGAGAAAGAACATCATGGGAATTTCCCAGCGCAATGGCGTGATCACGCACTTCTCACCTACGAAAAAGAAGGCCAATAGCCCGCCCAGGATCAGGCCGCCCGGCCAGCCGGCGTGCAAGATGTTTAGATAGTGCGTCTTTTGTTTGGGATAGAGCGTAGCGACGAGCGGATTGATCGCGGCTTCGCACATGCCATTAGCCAATGAAAACATGAACATGCCCACATACAGGCACCAATAGGTCGCATCCTTGCCAGACATTTCAAAGACAAACGTCGCGGCCAACGTCACGACGGCCGAGGAGACGTGCAGCAGAAAAGCGCCGATCAAGAGCGCCTTATAACCAACGCGATCGGCAAACAGGCTGAAGCCGATGATGGTGAAGGCCATGCCGGTGAGACCACCGCCAGTGATGGTGCCCAGTTCGGTCTTGGTGAAACCAAAGATGCGGCTCCACTCGCCTAGCACATCGCCGCGCACGGCAAAACCCATCCCCGCCGCAATCAGGGTCAAAAAACTGGCCCAGAAGATCTTGCCGTTCGACTGCATTGCCTAAGTCTCCAACAAATAATTTCGATACGTTCCCAATGAGACCGAGCCTGGACTACGGTCGAACCCGAACCGCAAACCCCGCCTTGCCTGGCCCACTCGGTTCCCGCCTGTCACGCTCGTAGCTTTTACAGCCACACCGCGCAGCGTTGCATGCATACCAACAGCACTGCGCAGGCACGCACCAGGTTCTGCCAGAAGGAGCGACGCGGTCGAGGCGGGGGCGGACACAAATTAGGGACTTTGGAGTATAACGGCTGGCCTCGCTAAGTAAATGAAATCGACAACAGGTCTTCCGTCGCTGGGCCAACATCCAGCGGCAATGCCGTAATCAACGGAATATGTTCCCAGCCGGCGGCCGAATAAATGGCATTCCTGCCGTAGATAGCGGCGCGGGCAAAACGGTCCGCGGCGCGGTCGCTAGCACTGCTGTATTTTCACGACTTTGCAGGGGGTACCAAGCTGCCTTGCCCCCCTCTGACAAACGCCGTAACATGGCCCGCCTTTCTGGGTTGAGGATGGCTTGTCCCATCGCGCGAGCCGTAAGCGTGAACACCCCCGACAAACTTTTTCGCAGCCCGTTGCTGTGGCTGCTCGTCGCCGCGCTAGCGGTACGTCTCTTGGGTGGCATCTGGTGGCAAGCTCGACTACCTGCCGATCGGCGATTTGCCTTCGGCGATAGCGATAGTTATTGGACACTGGCCGGCGCGATCGCGCGCGGCGACCCGTACGAGTTCGGCTCACCACCGGCCAAAGTCTTTCGCACGCCCGGTTACCCGTTGGTGTTGGCCGGACTTTTTCTCGCCTACGGCGCCGAACCCCCTGTGGCAGCCGCGCGCCTGTTGAATGCCGTGCTGGGAACGTGCGCCGTGGCAGGCGTGTATGGTCTGGCCGTACGGCTCTTCGATCGTCGGACGGCGCTCATTGCTGCGGGCATCATCGCCTTTTATCCCGGCGCCATCGGCATTAGCGTATTCGTTCTCAGCGAAGCGGCCTTCTGTCCCCTGCTCATCGCGCAACTAATCATCGCCACGGCAGCCTGGCAAAGCGCAAGCGCAAAGGGAGCCCTGGCGCTGGCGATTGGGGCCGGCTGTTTGGCGGGTGCCGCTACACTGGTTCGCCCAAGCTGGCTGCTGTTTGCACCCGTGTCGCTGATCGTTGGCTTACTCTCGGGACGCAATCTTGGCAGGCATGTCGCTCTGGGATCAACCGCGCTCGTCGGTTTGGCCGTGGTTATGGCGCCATGGTGGATTCGCAACTATCAGGTCACTGGCCATTTCATTCCCACGACGCTCCAAGTGGGCGCCAGTTTGTACGACGGACTGAACCCGCGGGCCACAGGCGCGAGCGACATGTCGTTCGTCCCCGAGTTCGCAGCTGACGAAGCGCGGGAACCGGGCGATGACGAGACTTTGGAATACCGGCTCGATCGTCGACTGCAAACTGCCTCGCTGGCCTGGTCCGAAACGCATCCCGGTCGTGTTTTGCAATTGGCAGCAATCAAGGGGCTGCGGCTATGGAATGTTTGGCCTAACGAGCCCGAGTTTCGCAGTTGGCCTCTGCGCCTCGCAGTATTCGCCACATATGTCCCGGTATTTTTGCTGGCCATCGTCGGCGTATGGCGTTTCACGCCGAGCGGTTGGCCTTACGCGTTGTGCTGGCTGCCGGCAGCCTACTTCACACTGCTGCACATGATTTTCGTTAGTTCGATTCGCTATCGCGATCCGGCCATGCTGCCGCTGGCCGTGCTGGCCGCCGGAACATTGGTATATCGTCAGGCACGCGTCGTAGAACAGGCAGCCAAGTCGGGAGGAACGGCGCCGCGGATTCGCGCGGCGGAGAGTTGACGGGCATGCGAGCGGGCGAGTCCGTTAGGAATGCATGTGATCAATGACCATTCGAACGTGAGCAAGGAAGCTCCAGATTCTCAAGCCGACCATCAACTTCTGTTGGTTCTTCTTCAAATGGGGAGTGGTAGCCGCCGTGATCGGCGCGCTGGCCACGGTGCCCTATTTTTATCGTCGGCTGGACGAAACGGTGCGCCGCAAGGTTGAGACGATCTTTGCAACTCATTATCAAGGCCTGCACGTCACTGTGCATTCCGCGTCGCTAACCAGCGGAGGCATTCAGGTACGAGGCGTGTCGATTGTCGATCCCCAGGCAGCAGGTCCGCACGCCGAACTGGCATACCTTGACGAACTGTTTCTGTCGTGCAAAACCGATCTGGCCACGCTGCTGCAGGCGACGCCGCAAATCGAGGAGGTCGTCTCGCGCCGCCCAACAATTCGCGCGACGCGCCGGCCCGATGGGTCATGGAGCACAAGCCGGTTGTTTCCTCTCCCCAAGCTTGGCGATCAGCCGCCTGTCATAGTGATTGAGGGGGCCACGCTGGAACTGTTCGACCCCTTGGGCGAAACGCCGAGGGCCTTTACGGTACGCGACGGTTATTTCAACGTGTCGCCGCACAACGGCCCGGTGCCGCCCGGCGGCCGCGCCCCGTTCAACGTGACGGGTTATTTCGCGGCCGAAAGCATCCGACGGGTCGAGCTGGCGGGCAACTTCAATCCCGCGGGGGGCGCCTGGGAATTTAGCGGACTTGTCGATAGCCTCGAGGTCACGCCCGAACTGGTTCGCAATCTGCCCTGCGAGTGTCCTCAGGGATTAAACTTGCTGGAGACGCTGCGAGGCCAGGTCCACGGCAAGTTCGCCGTGCGGTACGACGCAGCCGCGCCGACCCCTTGGAACTATTCGGTCACCGGCCAGCTCAATCGCGGACGTCTCGACGATTCTCGCCTGCCGCACGCGCTGACCGAGCTTCGCACAGACTTCAAGGCTGACTCGAACGGGTTCGCCATCGAAAATCTGACAGCCAACAGTGGACCCGCCACGATCGAGCTGGCCATGCGCCGCGAGGGTTTTGGCGAAAGCGCGCCGCTGACGGTTGTCGCCAAAGCCAAGCAGCTCAGGCTCGATCGACAGTTGTCGGCGATTTTGCCCGCCTCGTGGCAGGATTTATGGCAGCAGTCTTTGCCCGGCGGTGAAATCGACTTGGATGCGAAGCTTCACTTCGACGGTATCGCCTGGACGCCCGACGTAGCGATAGCGTGCCACGACGTCGCCCTCACGTATCCAAAATTCCCCTATCGCCTCGAGCACGGCACGGGCCAGATCACACTACGGAATAACGTCCTCTCGATCGAGGAAATGACGGCTTACAGTGGCGGCGAGCAAATTCGCCTGCGCGGGGAAATCCACCAACCCGGCGAAGGATGGACGGGCTTCTTTACTGTCGACACCCGAAATCTGGCCGTGGACCAAAAGCTGATCGTCGCGCTTCCGGAAAAGCCCCGCGCGATTGTGGAATCGCTCCACCCACGCGGATCGATCGGTTTGTTCGTGCATTACTGGCGCCAGGCCGGCGCGCCGGTACACAATCGCTTGTCGATCAGCCTCAACGGCTGCGACCTGCGCTACGACAAATTTCCGTATCCCTTGCATAATGTGCGCGGCAACGTCGAGGCGAACGATCAATTCTGGACATTTCAGGACCTGCGAGGGACAAACGATACAGGGCTGGTTCGTTGCCAGGGGGACATGAAGCCCGGCCCGGACGGCGACGTGCTCATTCTGCACTTCGCTGGCCAGAACGTACCGCTCGAGGAAGAGCTGCGCGACGCGTTGCGCCCCTCGGCGCGGCAACTGTGGAATGAAATCAATCCCACGGGCGCGGTCGACTTGCACGTCGATGTCGAGCATCGCACAACTTGGACCGACCCCAGCATTCGCGTCAACGCCACGCCTGTAAAGGACATTGTGGCCATTCAGCCGCGCTATTTTCCTTACCGGTTGGAAAAGCTCAGCGGCGAGTTCGACTACGAAAACGGCCGCGTCGCACTCAGGCGCCTCGCGGCCGAGCACGGTCCCAACACGCGCATGACCGCTCCGCGCGGCAGCTGCGAAGTCGACGCCTCCGGCGGCTGGCACCTGCGTATCGAGAACCTGCATTGCGGCCGGCTCACGTTGGATCGCGATCTTGTGCAGGCGCTGCCAGCGCGTTTGAAAAAAGTCCTCACGGAAATGCAGCTGTCGGGTCCCATGTCGGTAAGGGGACAATTCGACTTGGGAAGCGGTGGCCGTCAAGGGGAACCGCTAAGGGCCTCCTGGGATCTCGGCGTCGATTTGCAACAGGTGCGGCTGGCCTATGGCGTGCCCTTGGAGAACATTAATGGCCAACTGCTATTGGCAGGCGAATTCGACGGACAGCAGCTCCATTCGCGGGGGGAATTGAATCTCGACTCACTCACCTGCAAGGATTTTCAATTCACCGAATTGCGCGGGCCATTGTGGATCGACGACGCCCGCCTGCTATTGGGCGGCACTGTCGCGCCTCCTCCGGGCCAACAGCCGCGAACGATTACGATGCGCTGCTGTGGCGGATCGGTCCAGACAGACGGCTGGGTCTCGTTCGGGCCGGGATCGCAATACAACTTCGACACGGTCGTCGTTCAGGCGCAGTTGGCGCGGGCCGCGCAAGAAGTTCTAGCCGGGCGACAAAAACTTAGCGGCGATTTGTCCGCGCGAGCCAACTTTCACGGTCAAGGCTCCAACTCGGCACTGCTGGCAGGCAGTGGGCACGTCGAACTTCGTAATGCCGATATTTATCAGTTGCCGGCCATGGTTTCGCTGCTGAAGATTCTCAGCATGCGCGTGCCGGATACGCATGCCTTCTCCAAAAGCGATATCGACTTCAAACTCGAAGGAGGCCATGTCTATTTCGACCGTCTCAATTTTAGCGGTGACGCGATCAGCCTCCGCGGTACGGGCGAGATGGGTCTCGACAAGAATTTGCAGCTGATGTTCTATACCGTTGTCGGGCGCGATCAGTGGCGTGTGCCCCTGGTGAGCGAGGTGCTAGGTGGCGCCAGCCAGCAGCTCATGGCTATTTACGTCGAGGGGCCTATCAATCATCCCGAAGTTCACAAACAAGCCCTGCCTGCCGTCAACGAGGCGCTGCAAGAGATACAGAACGAATTGCAAAATATGGGCGCGCCGGCGGCAGCAACGTCGGCGGGCAATCCACCGCCGAATGGTCGTAGCGCGCCACTGCAACGACGTTAACGCTTCCAGAACAGCGGCCGGACCGAAGAATCGGCATTCACGTATGAGCATAGGACCGACGTCGCCTATCCTTGATGCGACCGGCACGCTCGCGCAGCCCAAAGCTGCCGAAGTCGCGCGCGCCCAGCAGGAGTCCTCGAGCCACGCGCGGCAGATCGACAGTCATGCTCGATCCGAGGCCGCCGCCGGCATTGCAGCCCCGGACGACGAGATCAGCGTCACCGATGAACGCGATTCGGACGGCCGCCGCCCGTGGGAAGCTCCCGCGCCGAAGGACAAGGGGGCGAGTGCATCGCCTCCGGCTCCAGTCGCCGGAAAGAAGGACCTCGGCGGTGCGCTGGATCTGACGGCTTAACAGCGCCAATAGGCTCCCTGACCGGGATATATGGCGCCAACTGCTCGTCTATGCCCGGCCCTGCGGATCGGATGGCTTGATTTCCCTCCCCCGGGCGTCAAAACTTCAAATAGGGCCGCCCCTGCGGTGCGTAGCTGGCGGGTGTCCCTTTTGTCTGGGCAGGACGACGCCCCCCACGAGCCAACACCAACCGTAACACGTCCGATGCAAAGATAAGAACATGTCGAACCCCGCGTCATCGCAGGCCGTGCTGGATCGCGAATTCCTCGAGGTCCGCGCCCGCGTGTTGGAAATCGCCGCCGCGCTCGACCGCTTGGATCGGGCCGATGGGCCGATCGCGGCCGATGCCCGCGTAACCGGCATCAATAAGGCTCTCGATGTCCTGCGCACGGCTCATAGCAACCGCGCCGAGCAAGTGCAGCTGATCTTCTCCCGCTCCTATGACCAGCGGTGGCGGACGGCGTTGGGAGTAATAGAGCGATAACCAAACAAACGCATTACAACTCTTAACCACCCGCAGCGCTGTCGATAAATCGTGGCGCCACGCCTGCGTAGCCCAGTGAGAACCGCACAGAGATCTCTAGTTCATGTATTATATCGATCCGCATATTCACATGGTCTCGCGCGTCACCGACGACTACGAGACCTTGGCCAAGATGGGGTGCGTGGCCGTTAGCGAGCCCGCGTTCTGGGCCGGCTTCGACCGCGGCAGCGTGGATGGCTTTCGCGATTATTTCCGGCAACTGACCGAGTTCGAGCGCAAGCGGGCCGGTTGGTATCGCATACAGCATTTCACCTGGCTGTGCATCAACGCCAAAGAGGCCGAGAATGTCAGCCTGTCGCGCGAAGTGATCGCCATGATCCCCGAGTTCCTGGACCGGCCGGGCGTGCTGGGCATCGGCGAAATCGGGCTGAACAAGAACACCCGCAACGAGTCGATTATCTTCCTCGAACATTTGGACCTGGCCGCCAGGACCAACGAGCAGATTCTGATTCACACGCCGCACCTGGAAGATAAGTACCAGGGTACGCGGATGATCCTCGACATGCTCTGCGACGATCGCCGGCTGGATCACAGCCGCGTGCTGGTTGATCACGTCGAGGAGCACACGATTCGCCCCGTGCTGGAAGCGGGCTTTTGGGCCGGTATGACGCTCTATCCCGTCAGCAAGTGTACGCCGCAGCGAGCCGTCGACATGATCGAGATCTACGGACCTGAGCGACTGCTGGTTAATTCCGCAGGCGATTGGGGCCCGTCGAAGCCGACGGCCGTACCCGACTTCATTATGGCGATGCGGATGCGCGGCCATCCAGAATCGCTCATCCGACGAATCGTATACGAGAATCCGCTGGAATTCTTCGGCCAAAGCCGCGGATTTCAATTCACCCCTCCTGAACTGCCGGAAGCGGCGGAGTTGTAAGCAGCAATTCGCGGCGCCGTGGCTCTGCTGAATCGCCGTCGTCGGCGCAGCTCTCTGGCTGCCGCGTCACACTCCAAACTGCCGCAGCACCAGGTCACACACATCGGTGTCGGCCAGCACGCGCCCGATTAGTACTCCGGGCTGCGAAGAGACGATCACGCCGCGTTGCGCATCCTCGCGCGCTGGCGCCCCGTGCGAACCGCGCACCAGCGTGGCATCGAGCGGGATGCCGGGCGCCGGGCGCATGCCCCCTTTTCCGGCCGGCGGGCCTGACGGAGCGCCGCTCAGCGCTGGCCCCGCCCCCTGACCTTGGCCCGGTTTAGAGTGGGATTCCTGGCCGCCTTCTTTGGCCTTGGCAGCCATCGCCGCCATGGCTTGCAATGTGGCCTTGTCGAAGAACAACTCCACCGGGTCATAGCCCGGCTTGCGATGAATATCCACGGTGCGCGCAAACGCAGGCGCTCGGGCATCATCGAGCCAATAGTAATAGGCCTGCCAACTATTCGGCGTCGAGACCAACACGACATCTCCGGCACGCTCGTGATTCAATCCGTAGCTGGCCTGGCCTTCGGCGAGCAACACCTCGGCGACACCCTCCTGACCCTGGAAAAGTTCGGCCACCTGCCGAATCGTCGCCGGATCGCGGTCGCGCACAAAGATGTGCGAAAACTGATGATCGACCATTGCCCAAGCTTTGCTGTGGGTCAGATCGAGATGCTCGCCGTCGTCGCGCGCATCAACTGTTAGCAAGCCCGCCTGTCGTAGCACGCGATTGGGATATGTCACGTGATCGACCGGCACAATGGCGTATTCGCTGGCCACCAGCCACAGCGGCTCTGGCAGGCCATAAGCTTTGCGAAATTCCGTCAACAACCGGCCCAAGACTTCGTCGAGCGCCGCGACTGCGGCCGCGGCCTCAGGGCTATCGGGCCCGTTCTTTTGCGCCGCGTAGTCCAAATGCGGCAAGTAAATGTAGAAAAAGTCGGGGCGCCAGGCGCGGGCGGCGTGGATGGCCGAATCAACGATCCAGGCGCTCGACTTGATATTGGCTATCGGCCCCCAAAAATGTTGCAACGGAAAATGTCCTAGTGTGTCGCGCAGCTCGCCATACAGCTCAGTGGGCTTGGTGTAGCACCACAGCGACTCGCTGCCGTCAGGGTTGTGGATGGGCGCTGGCGTGCAAATGTAGTCGGCGCCGCACCCCTTGCTGTGCAGCGGAAACCAAACAGCCGAGGTGATGCTGGCGTCATGGTCGTGCAGTTGGTCCCAGATCTGCGGCTTCAAAATGCACTCGTTCCAGGCCGTCCACATCTCGATTTCTACTTTGTCGCGCCAATAGAAACCGTTGGCGACCACGCCATGCTCGTTGGCCAGCGATCCCGTGGTCATGGCCGCCTGCACCGGACATGTCACGCAAGGAAAACTTGGCGCAAGCGCTGCCTGCTCTCCGGACGCCGCCAAGCGCGCGAGATTCGGCATGGCACCGATATCCTGCGCCCGTAATCCAGGAATCGACAGCAGCACAACTTGATCGCGCATGATCATGGTCTCAGCCAGGTGACGTATTGCAGAGTACTTGCGTCCAGGCGCGGGCGAAACTGCTAGCATCGCCGCGCTCGACTGCGTGCGGCAGCATCATCCTCGATGCCAGCACGCGCCGGCGATTATTGCCGAAATCTGGGGCGTGTGGGAGAGCCGCGCACGACTTTGTCGATTGGCGCGATCATTCCGACACGATGATTAGGATTTCGCGACAGAGGAAAACCTTGTACGCCTTACAGGTCACCGATAAACTACCTTTCACCAGAATCAAACCTCGCATGCCTCTCCGTCGTACTGTCCGTACCGGACGAGACATCACACGCACACCACGCCGCCGGTAAAGGCGGTCCTGCACCGGAGAAAACCAAATGAGAGCGACCTTGGCCGCCTTGGCTGTCGTACTGTTGGGCGCGGCGTCCGCCGTTGCCGGCACGTATCGCATCGACGCACTGCAATCGACCTTGCCGATCAACTATCCCGTTTACGCGCCGGTTTCGCAGGTGCCCATGATGGTGCAAGCGCCGATCATGGCGCCCGCGCCAGTGATCGCGCCCGCTCCGGTCGTCGTACAAAGCCCCATTATGATGCCTGCCCCGGTCATCGCCCCGGCGCCTGTAGTGAGCTACTACGCACCAGCCCCGGTGTACTACGCTCCGGTTCGTGCCCGCACGATCATTCGCCCCTGGGGCGCTCGCACCGTCTATCGTTACTGGTAAGCGGATGGCGGCAAATTAAATGAAGCCTCGCGGGGCGCACTTTGCTGTGCGCCCCGTTTTTTTGCGCTTTGCGTGCTACTCGCGGTGCGGCCTCGGATGAGATTTCCCTGTTTTTGGTTCGGATTTACGGTGCTCACGCGGTTATTTGGAATCTATGGATGATGGTGTTTCATGGCCCGCCCGGCACAACCCTGTGAAAGGGCCGTTGCTCGCTTCTGGCCGTCCGAACCTACGTGAACGACTTTGCAAATGACGGTGCGACCGTGGAATGCCCTGAACGCATCCAGTAGCATGAAGTACATTCGCGGCCGACGACCGGCCCGTTCCGGTTTCTTAAAACTCATGGCCAGTGTCTTTTCGGACAGCGTCCGACAGGGCAAGAGCGTTTCGCGGTCCGACTAGTCTCGCCACCATGAAACATGGCAAACAGGATTCGATGCCTCGCGCAGCGAATGTCCGATTGCGAGCCCTCGGCCCAGTGAAGTACGCTCCCTCTGGTGCGCGCGACCTGCTCTTAGCGGTCGTAATGTTCGGCGTGGTATTCGCGGTCTACGGCGGCTCGCTCGATGCGCCGTTCATTTTCGACGATAACGCCACAATCGTGCACAACCGCTCGATCGAGCGGTTGTGGCCCTTGCTTCGTACCGCGGGGCGAAATGGCCCCTTAAATCCCTCGGCCGAGACTCCCGTGCACGGTCGGCCTGCGGTCAATCTGTCGCTGGCGGTGAACTATTGGTTCGGCAAGCTAAATCCCCGCGGCTATCGCCTGATTAACATCGGGCTGCATGCGATGTCAGCGATTTTGCTGTGGCTGATCGTGCGACGAACCCTGCAACTTGATTTTTTTCAGGACAAGTTCGCTCATTTGACAGGTTCGTTGTCTTTCGCCTGCGCGGTGATGTGGGCACTGCATCCGCTGAACACGGAATCGGTCGTGTACGTGACGCAGCGGACTGAGCTTATGATGGGTTTCTTTTATCTGGCCACGATCTACTCCTGCCTGCGCTATTGGGAAGCCGAGCTTCTTGTCAAACGGCGCACCTGGATGATGGCGGCTGTCGCGGCCGACCTGCTCGGAATGCTCAGTAAAGAGTCGATGGCCACGGCGCCTTTGATGGTGCTGCTCTACGATCGCACTTTCATCAGAGGATCGATCTGGCGCGCCTGGCGCGAGTCCTGGCCATTGTACGTAGGATTGACGCTGACTTGGATCGTGCCGGTGGTGCTCAACTTGTCTGGATCGCGGACACCAATGGTGGGCTTCGGTCTGGGTGTCAGTGCGTGGGAGTGGTGGCTCACGCAAGCAAAAGTGCTGTTTATATACTTGAAGCTAGCGATTTGGCCTTGGCCGTTGCTGATACATTACGAGATGCCCTATCTGCAGACGATCTCACAAGCGTGGCCGTGGGTCGTTGGCGCCGCGCTGCAAGCCGCTGTCACAATGTTGTTGCTATGGCGGCGATTTGCCGTGGGCTTCGCGAGTGCGTGGTTGCTGGTTGCGCTGTCGCCGACGATCGTGATCCCGCTCGTCTCTAGCGTGGCTGCCGAGCGGCGCATGTACGTGCCGCTGATGGCAATCGTGTGCGTCGCCGTCGCCGGGGGATATATCCTTTTGGCACCTTGCCTGATGTTTCTATCCAGTCGCCGGCAAGGGCCGTCGACTTGGCGCGTCGGGAATGTCACCGTCGCGGCCGCGCTGTCTGTGGCAACTTTTTTTGGCTTGGTCAGCGTTCGTCGGTTGGCGATGTACGGGGATGAATTAACTCTCTGGTTGGATGCCGAAAAATACGAGCCGGACAGCCTTATGGTGCAAACCAGCATCGGGACCGCCCTCGACAACGCCGGTCGACACGAGGAAGCCTTGGCTCGGTTCGAAAAATTGACTCGTGAGCATCCCGACGAGTTTCTGCCTCACTACAATTTGGCCCGCTTACTCGAGAGTGCACATCGACTGCCAGAGGCCCAAGAGCACGCCGCGAGTGTGGTGCGACTGAGGCCGGACTTTGGCGGCGGTCACTACAGTCTGGGCCGTCTCTTGGAACGTGCAGGCGAAACTCAGCGCGCGCAACAGGAATACGAAGAGGCGTTGCGCCGGTATCCAGATTTTCCTATGGCGCATTATGCTCTGGGATGCTTGCTCGAAAAGGAAGGTGATACGCCCGCCGCGCAATTGCACTTCGAGGAAGCGATAAGTTTGTATCCACAGTTTCCTTCCGCGCATCGCAGCCTGGCGCTGCTGTTGAGCCGTAACAGCCAGGTGCAGCAGGCGATCCCACATTTCGAGCAGGTTCTACGCCTAGCCCGCAGCGCCGACGCCTATGCCAATTTGGCCAGAGCTTACGCGGACGCGCAACGACCGACCGAAGCAATCGCTACCGCGCAAGCCGCCGTTGACTCGGCACGCCTAGGTGGGCGGATCGACGAAGCTCAGCGCATCCAGCAGTGGCTGACCACGTACCGCCAGGCATTGGCCGCAGCGCAGGGGAAGGCCGTAAAGGTTTCCGGCGCCGGGCAGTCCCAGCCGTCGACTGGCTCCGCCACGCCTTAGCGGCCTACGCACAGGGCGCAAACCGCAATCAGCATTGCCGATTAAGATTTCCGATCAAAGACCTGCCCGTATGGACTACGTTCGAGGCTCGTGCCCGCACGATCATTCCCCATAGAGTGCGCACGGTCCATTGCTACTGGTAAACCGGGTCCAGTCGACATAGGCTAGTTCGCGCGGCCACCGGCCCGCGTCGCAAACGTGGCAACCTGCCGCGCGCGAGAACCTTTGCCCGAGGACCGTGACAGGTTGCATGAAACGTCGTACTCACGCGGCGCCGCCACTGTCAACCGACCGGCGCGCAACTGTTTCTATCGGCAGCGCAATCTCTCCTGGCATCGCATGGCGATGGGGAGGGGCGTTTGCGCTTGCGCTTACAATATGGATGACCTATCGCGGGGTGCTGTCGGCGCCGTTCATTTTCGACGACACACTGACCATCGTCGGCAACGTTTCTCTGCGCAGCTTGTGGCCGCTGCTAAGTTTTTCGGGGGGCTACAGCCCGCTGCAAGCTCCGCCTGAGACCGCCGTTTACGGCCGGCCGGTGGTGAATCTATCGCTGGCCCTAAATCACCATTTCAGCGGACTCGATCCGCGCGGGTTTCGCCTCACCAATGTCGTGTTGCAGGTATTGGTCGCCCTGGTGCTGGCGGCCATCGTTCGCCGCACGCTGCGACTCGATTTTTTCAAAAGCCGATTCGTCAGCGCCGCCGATCCACTGGCACTGGCCGCGGCGCTATTGTGGGCTTTGCATCCACTTAATACCGAATGCGTGGCCTACATCACACAACGCTGCGAAGTAATGATGGGGCTGTACTATTTGCTGACCCTTTACCTGAGCCAGCTGTATTGGTCGAGTCCGGACAGACGCGCCCGCGCAGTATGGCTAAGTCTGGCGATCGTGGTTTGCCAACTCGGCATGTTCAGCAAGGAATCGATGGCCTCGGTTCCGGCGATGGTTCTGCTCTACGAACGAACGTTCTTAGCGGGTTCATTCCGTCGCGCGCTTGGCAGCTCATGGCCGTTGTACGTAGCTTTGGCGCTCACCTGGTTGCCGCTCGCTGCATTCAATCTCCATGGGCCGCGTACACCGGTCGCAGGTTTTGGACTGGGTGTGAGTGG
>DASXEJ010000388.1 GCA_036490175.1 Pirellulales bacterium
AAAACAAGGCTCCGGTGATGATCAGATTGGGCAGCACGACGAGCAAATAGGGCTGCACGTAGGCTGCCAGCCGATTCGGTCCAAACGTAACGCGATCGACAAACGGCATCATGCTGCCCAGCCAAATCCCCAGCCCAATGCTGGCGAAGATCAGCACCAACACCACCAGCGCTCCCAAGAAGCGGCCAACCAGATAGTCGAACTTGCGGATCGGCGCCGTAAAGAAAAACATGTACGTGCGATAGTGAAAGTCCTGATAGACCGCGCCTCCCATAATGGCCGACGTGACCAGCAAACCGAAGTAGCTCAACAGCGACGTCATCGAGAAGATTACGTATGGCGAATTGATCCAGGTCTTGCCGCCCGACCCACTCACGATCAGGGCGGTCCCCTGAAAGGCTCCGCCGGCCACGATCGTCGTCAAAAACGCCATCGCAAAAAACAGCCCAAAGTAGACGTACGTCGACAGCAGGCTGCACCGCTTGCGAACCTCGAACGCGGCAATCGTCCCGATCATGACGCCACCTTGGCCGCGCCGACCACGGCGGGAAGATGACTCTTGATCGCTCGGAAGTAAACGTCGTCCAGCTCGGGCTCGACCGCGGCAAACGACGCATCGGGCTGTGAATCGCAATAGACATGAACCACGAGCCGCCCACCGCGCAGTCGCGTCGACAAGACCAGCACCTCCGACTCCAACTGTGCTAGCTCGTCCTTGGTGATCGTCTTTTGCCAGATACGTCCCTCCAGTTCCGCCGCCAGCCGGTTGGGATCGCCGGTGGCCACCACCTGCCCGCGATGGATGATCGCCATTTGCTGGCACAGATCGGTCACGTCGTCGACGATGTGGGTCGAGAGGATCACGATCACCTGTTCGCCGATCTCGCTCAGCAAGTTATGGAATCGCACCCGCTCCTCGGGATCCAAGCCTGCGGTCGGCTCATCGACGATGATGATGCGCGGGTTGCCCAGCAGCGCCTGGGCGATGCCAAAACGCTGCTTCATGCCGCCCGAAAAGCTACCCAGCCGCTGACGGCGCACGTCGTAGAGATTGGTTTTCACCAGCAGCGAGTGGACCAGCTCGCGGCGGTCGCGTGCCGGGACAATGCCTTTCAGTTTGGCCAGGTGATCCAGCAGATCTTCGGCCGAGACTTTCGGATAGACGCCAAAGTCCTGCGGCAAATAGCCCAGCATTTTGCGGACCTGGGCCTTGTTCTTCAAAACGTCGAGCTGGCTGGCGCCGAGACTGTCGAGCATGATGCTGCCCGAGTCGGCCTCTTGCAGCGTGGCGATCGTCCGCATCAGCGTCGACTTGCCGGCCCCGTTCGGTCCCAGCAACCCGAACATGCCGGTCGGAATCGTTAGCGAAACGTCCAGCAGCGCCTGCACGCCGTTGGGATATCGCTTGCACAGATGTTGAATGATGAGCTTCATGGCCGGGACGGGACCTTTTCTTTGAGGACGCCGAGTCGAAGCGCCGTGGGATAAGAACGCCGGTGACAGACACGGTTCTACTCGACGGCGAATGTTGGTGCAAAAATTGAGAGCCAATCCGAGAACCGCCGGGGACGGTCCCAATTTTGCGCAGTCCCCGCAGCAAACTGGGACACCTTCTCCCCGGCGGTTTTCGGATCGGCTCTTATGGATCCGGCTTCAGCCCGATGATCTCTAGCAACCGCAGTGCGTTGGTCGACTGCGCAATGCCCGGTCGCAGACGGTAATCGAAACATAGTTGCGGCGTGCCCTGCTCGCTGCCGAGCTGATCGCTGAAATGCACGTTGCGGGCGACCGCCGCTAATCGCGATTCGTTCGGCAACCCGAGGTCATGGGTCGAAACAGCGCCGCACGCCCCTTGCCCCAGCAACTCCAAAATCACGCTCCGTGCCGCGACGTGCCGCTCGGCCGTATTCGTGCCGTGAAGAATCTCGTCGAGCAGGAACAGGAAGACCGCTCCATTTTTGTCCTTCAGCGCGCGGGCTTGCTCCACCACTGCCTTCAGTCGCACCAGCTCGCTCATGTACAACGACACGCCCCGCTCAAGCGAATCCTGAACGCGGAACACGGTCCCCAAAACCACCGGCGACATCTCCAACGCGGTCGCACATGCCGGGCCGCCGGCCTGACCGAGCACCACGTTCGCGCCAATCGACCGCAGCAGCGTGCTCTTGCCGGCCATGTTGGAACCGGTGACGAAGAGGACCGTCTCGCGGGGACCAAGCCTCACGTCATTGCCGACACGCTCGGCGTCGCGTTGCAGCGGGTGGGCCAGGCCCTCGGCCCGCAGCATCTCGGGCGAATTTTCGCTGATCCGTGGGAAGCACCACGTCGGATTGTCGTGGGCCAGCGCGGCCAACGACAGCATGGCTTCGAACTCGCCGAGCACCCGCACCCAACCAGGCATCCGCGGTCCGTATCGGCCGCGCCATTTCTCAATCGCCTGAAAGACGTGAAAATCCCACAGCGTGATCACCTGCACCGGCAGCCAAACGGCCGGCAGTCGGGCAAGCCGCGCGAAACCGGCCAGCCGCTCGAGCTGCCCCAGCGCGCCACACGCATCGGCGATCGTTGCCGACGCTTCTCCCAGTGCGGTCGCCACACTCGGAGCGCGATCGATGACGCCCCCCAAATGCTCGAACAGCTTCCGATATTGATCGACCGCATGCCCATAGTTCAGAACGCCGCGAACCAAATCGTGAATCGGTCCCACCAGCAAAACCGACAGTCCGAAATTGAATAGCAGAATGGCGAGCATGGTACAGCCAAACGCGGTCGACGACGTCACGTCGGCGGCAAACAGAATCACGGCAATCGCCGCGGCCGCCGGATAGACGATCCTCCACGCCATAAAGAACCGCCAGGGCGGATTCGCCACACCTTTCTCCGCCCACCGCACAAACGCGTCTTGGTCGATCGATTTGCCACGCACCCGACGCGCATGCGCGCCAAACTGCTGCCGAAATTCCAACTCCGCGGCGAGTCGCGCTACCGCCCGTTGCCGCTCGGCAAGATTCGTCGGGCAGTGTGTTGCCAGCAGCCAATCGCGCAGTGTCGCAACGCCCCAGGGCGTGTACGCCTGACACAGCAAGTGGAAGAGCGAGGCCTTGCCCAGCAGATCCAGATCATCGGCCAATCCGCGCCGCGACTCAGGCACCTCGGGCGTCGCCAGGGGAATCCGCTCCCAAGAGCGCTCCATCCGCGCCAACGACTCGTCGTTGATCCGGCAGAGACAATCGGCGTGTTGCCGCTGCGACTCGTACTGGTCCATCCGCAGCGTCGAAGCCAGCCAACCGACCGCCAGCGGGACAAGAAAGACGACGAACGCCTGATAACGTAGCAAACCCGTGACAACGGCCAGCACCAACAGAACGGCAAAGACCGCCAACCCACGGCGCGCGGCCCGGATCTGCGCCCAGGAGCGCGACAAGTCGGCCGCCTGCTGCGCAAAACCATTCCTTCGCCGCCGGTAACGCTCGGCCAACGGCAGTTCTCGGTTGCTCAACCGCGTTTCGGCCATCGAGCATTCCATTTTCGGTTTAGCGCCACCGCGGGCAGAGAGGGCAGGGGGGCTCAAGCTTGAGTCCAAGCCACGCCGCCGCAGTATGGCTACGTTTTGTAGCCATGTCAAGCGATGCTCCGGCGCCGGCGTGCACCCGAACGCGGCCAGGAAACCGGCCACGTAGCACGTAGATTGAAACTGGCTTCTGGGCGGGCGATAATCTTGCCCATCGGTCAAACGCTTACCATGAGAAATCTCAGGTCAGAGGGCCAATACGCATGAAACGATTTGCCCTCTTGCCGCTTTCCATGTTGCTCCTAGCCTCGTGCTGGAACGACCAACTGGCTGCTCAGCAAATCGCCCCCGCCTCTTGGCAGGTGCTGCCGGAAAAGCGCGGCCAGATGATGGGCGAGTATTTTCGCGGGCGATTCCATCATGCCGTCCAGTCGCTTCGGGCATCCTGGCCGGCCGAGCGCGTGGCGCGCGAGCAAGATCGTCTTCGCCAGGCGCTGGCCGCCACCTACCTGATGCCGAAAGCGCCTACCGACGTCTCCGACACGGCAATGGGAACCGTCGACCTGGATGGCATTCGAGTTGAAAAGCATCTCCTTCGCTTGCGTCCTGGGGTGGCGTCACCGGCGCTCCTGCTGCTGCCCCCATCCAGCGAGAACTCCACCGGCACCGATCGCCGGCCGACGATCTTGATGTTGCCAGGGCATGGCGACGCGCTCTGGTCCTCGGCAATGCAGTCGCGGTGTCTCTCCTTCGCCAAACGTGGTTGGGTGGTAATGGCCGTCGAGCCGTTCGGTCAGGCTGAGCGGGGCGAAAACCCTCTCTGGTCGGAGTCTCACGACTCGCAGACCACGGCCTTTCTGCTGCCTGCGGGGCAGAGCCTGCTGGGCCTGATCATGTCGGATCATCAGGCGGAACTTACCTGGCTTTTGAGGCATCCCCGGGTCGATGCGGAGCGGGTGGCCGTGACCGGAGTCTCGATGGGCGGAACGCATTCGCTCTGGTTCGCCGCGGTGGAGCCGCGCGTCCGTGCTGCCGTTTCGGTCGCGGTGGCGACCCTGGCGCGGGAAAGCTGGGGCGCCGCGCACCATGGCCTCTGCGACCTGATGCTCGGCTTGTTTTGCGTGGCCGACGACGACTTGATTCGCGCGCTGGTGGCTCCGCGCCCCTTTTTGGAGATATGCCCTTCCGTGCAGGCACCCTTGAGCCAGGAAGGCGA
>DASXEJ010000389.1 GCA_036490175.1 Pirellulales bacterium
GAGGGTTCGATTCCCTTCACCCGCTCTCAGTTTAAGAACCTTCAGCTAAAGATCTACCGCCACTGTCTAGCGCAGGCGGCGCCGTCCTTTCAAAAATTTGCACGCCGGTTTCGCTTGCTTGAACTCCGCCAGTTCGGCGTCGCTGATACTCTGGTCGATGATAATCGCGCGGAGCTTGGGCAGGTTTTGCAATGGCGCAAATCCGGCGGCGTCTTCGACGTCGGTCGCGTACACGTTAAGGACTTCGAGCTCCTTCAGTTCGGCAATCGTGACCATGCCGGCGCTGGTGACGGCGGTTCCCAAGAGCGACAGATCGGACAGGTTCGGCGCGTTCTTTAGCGCCGCCAGGCCGGCGTCGGTTACCTTGGTTTGCTCTAAGTCCAGTTTTGTGAGCGAAGGTAACAAGGGCAGTGTAGCGAGGCCCGCGTCGTCGACGTCAGTTCCGGTCAGAGTAAGCGTGACCAGCGCCCGCAAGCCTTCCAGGTGCCGCAGTCCGGCCCCGCTAATGCGGGTGTCCGCTAGGTAGAGCGAACGCAGATTCTTTAGTTCCGACAGATATTGCAACCCGATGTCGCTGATGTTCGTCTCGGCCAAGCAGAGATCCGTGAGCCCCCTATCCTCCGCGATGGCCGCCAGGGTCGCGTTCGTGACCCCGGTTGTGGCCAAGTTGAGGCGCTTTAGCTCGTGAGCGTCCTTCAGCCAGTGCAGCCCGTCGTCAGTGACTTTCGGCGCGTGGAGTCGGAAATCTTCCAGGCTGCGTATGTTGCAAAGCCGGGTCAGACCGGCGTCCGTAAATTCTGTGCTTTTTAGGGCCAGATTCTTTGGCTCTAAACCGCGGAGGTACGACAGCGTGGCATCGGTTGGTTCCGATTCGAAATCGAACTTCCCGAGAAGGAAATTCACGTTGATGTTGAAATGGGTCGGCCGGTCTACAAAATCGACGCCCAGGTGGGATTCGACCCAGTCTCGCACCGCGGGGCGCAAGGAACCACGCGCCATCTCTGCTGGGTCCATCACTGCGGACTGAATTTCGCGATCCCGAGGATAATACACAGTACCACCTGCCGAACGGATGGCCGCGACCGCGGCGCGCTGTCGGTGGGCGCGTTCAACGATAATGCCCAGGCATACGGCCAGCGCCGTGATGGCGGCCAGAAATGCCATCAGGCTGAATCGAAAAAACCGTCGCCACGAGCTCAGGAGATACATTGACCGTCGTCCCCTGAAGGCGAACTAAAGAGATGATGCAAGAACACCTGAGGGCATTCCGGATCGGTATAAAAATCGGCTCCTAAGGCCACGTAATGCGGGGCGTGCAGAGCAAGACGGCGATGCACTTAGACGTGGCTTCCAGTGCGTCAACAGCGACTGCCCGACTGAGACGAAATACGGCCAGTGCGTGACCGCGTTGCAACCTTCAGTGCAGTTCTCGGCATGGCTTCTCAGTCGGTGCTCATCGCAACTCAAGCGGAGGGCACGAGATTCGAACTCGCAACCCATTGCGGGGCACCACATTTCCAGTGTGGCCGCTAGCCATTCGCTTACCCTCCGAAATCGCTCCCTGCGATTCTACCTCACTCTTTCCCGATGCAAAGTCCTGATAAGGCTTTGCGTCGGCGTTTGACGGCCATTTTCGTTGCTACTTCCTACCACAACAGCCGCGCTTGGCTGTCCCAGAGACTTTGGTGTCGCGGGGCGGACGCCGTGGACGGAACCGACAGTCGGTGCAGCCGTCCCGCCGCTTCTCTCTGCATGGTCGGGAGACAGTGCAAGTAGGTGTCCATCGTCACGCTGATCTGCGAGTGCCCAGGTCGCTCCTGGACGATTTTCGGATGAACGCCTTGCGACAAGAGTAACGTGGCATGGGAGTGACGCAAGTCGTGGATGGTCGAGCTGCTATATCTCGCTATGCAGATTGACGCAATCCCCAAGACGCCACAAGGTGCGGTCCAGTTGGCACGGGCGACGCCCACGATCTTGAGCGCACTCGCTCGCATCCCTGCCTGCGTCGAGCCTGCTAACGCCAGTCAGCCGGCCGCAAAGGGTCCGTCGGAGTTGCTGAGCACTCTCACACGACTCGACGATATATCGAGAAAGACGCAAGACGAGCTTTCCTGAGCCGGTTTGCGACGACGGCATGATCCTGGTCACTGCTGAAGGATTCACGCGCCGTCGAATGCCATGGACGAAAGACACCGCCGAGCTCAAAGTCTCGCTCGCTCCGGCGGCCATGCTGATAGGCGAAGTACGCATTGACGGCAAGCCCCTCACTGATGGCTGGGTGCAACTCTCGTCGAATGACAAAGACAATCTCAACTCCACGCTGGATGAGGCTAAAGGCCATTTCCTATTCGAAATGCTCCCCGCAGGCGAATACTCACTCGAAGTGCGGAGTAGGAACAGCAAGCGGCTTTTTGCACAACAGCTTATACTCGCAACCGGTCATTCACATACCCAGGTTATTGTCCTTCCGCAGGACGACGCCCAAAATGACGGGCTGAAGTGATTGGACATACGACTTACTCAGATCAGACATGCCCGTCGCCCGCTGACCGTCGCGGGTGCACATCGTAAGCACGTGCCACCAGGTTGGCCCATGCCCAGTGGCCAGCACGCACGAAATGAACGGCCTCAACGCACGATGTAGACTTAGATCAGATAGCCTCAGGACCTCATGAACGTCGTTCGTCAAATATCCGGCGGCGACAGCATTGGAGAAACGCCCACCGTGCCAATCTCAGCCCTTGCGGGCAAACCGGCCCCGACAGAATTGCTCGTCGACGTGGCCCAGCTTGAACGAGAATACTTTAATCGCCGGCCCGACATGGGTGACCCCCAACAGCGAGTCCACTTTGGCACAAGCGGACACCGTGGATCGCCGTTGCGGGCCAGCTTCACTGAGGCGCATATCTTGGCCATCACTCAGGCCATCTGCGATTACCGTCGGCGGCAGGGTATTGATGGTCCCCTCTACATGGGCATGGACACCCATGCACTATCCGGTCCCGCGCAGCGCACAGCGCTTGAGGTTCTGGCAGCCAACGGTGTAGAGACGGTGATTCAGCGCGACGATGGCTTCACGCCGACCCCGGTCATCTCACGGGCCATTCTCGTCTACAACCAGACGCGGAAGAGCCACCTCGCGGACGGCATCATCATCACACCCTCACACAACCCGCCGGAAGATGGTGGGTTCAAGTACAACCCGACCAACGGGGGCCCTGCGGATGTGGATGTGACGAGCTGGATTGAGGAACGCGCCAACGCGTTGCTGCGAGAGGATAACGCGGAGGTAGACCGCGTGCCGTGGTCGAAGGCCATCAAGGCCACGACGACGCACGAGGAGGACTTCGTGTTCCCCTATGTCAATGACCTGCGCAATGTCATCGACATGGAAGCAATCCGCAGCGCCAAGCTGAAGTTGGGAGTCGACCCGCTTGGGGGTGCAGCGGTGCATTATTGGGACATCATCAACGAGGTTTATGGACTCGAAATCGATGTAGTAAATCCGATTGTTGACCCAACGTTCTCGTTCATGACGGTCGATCATGACGGCAAAATTCGCATGGACTGCTCGAGTCCCAATGCGATGGCCCGGCTCGTAGGTCTTAAAGATCGGTATCGCGTCGCATTTGCTAATGATCCCGACTCGGATCGACATGGCATTGTTACTCCCACTGCGGGGCTGATGAACCCCAATCACTTCTTGGCCGTGGCCATTCGGTTCCTTCTCACGCATCGCCCTCACTGGCCTGCGAAATCCTCCGTAGGCAAGACGCTGGTCAGCAGTAGCATGATCGATCGGGTTGTTGCCAAACTTGGGCGAACTATGTACGAAGTGCCCGTTGGATTCAAATGGTTCGTGCCCGGCCTATACGACGGTTCGATCTGCTTCGGTGGTGAAGAGAGTGCTGGAGCGAGCATCCTGCGGCACGACGGTCGCGTGTGGACAACGGATAAGGACGGGCCAATCATGGACCTACTGGCGGCCGAGATCACTGCCCGCACAGGCAAGGATCCGGGGGAACATTACGCAGAACTCACGCGAGAATTCGGCACATCTTGGTACACGCGCATAGACGCGCCAGCGACCATAGAACAGCGAAAACAACTTCAACAGTTGACGTCCGAGGCCGTGCAGGTATCTGAATTGGCCGGCGAGCCGATTGTTGCCAAACTTACGCGCGCACCAGGCAATAATGCCCCGATCGGAGGGCTGAAGGTTGTAGCTACGAGCGGCTGGTTCGCTGCTCGCCCCTCCGGGACCGAGGACATTTACAAGATTTATGCGGAAAGCTTCCAGGGCCAGAACCACCTCGACAGGATTGTGAGCGAGGCGAAGGAGATCGTGAACGAGTCACTTCGCTCGCGTGGCGCCAGTACGTAGCGCACCAAAGGACACTCGTGAGCGGCCCTTGTCGAGGGCTGCAATCATTCTCTTCGGGCTATTGGGCGTCCGAAATGAGCTTATCGTCACGCCGACGCCTTCGACGGCCATGACCACTGCCTATTTGGGATCGAAGGACGCGTTCGCGAAGTCGCCTGTTGGGCGCACGCGCGGCGCTGCGCCACCTCTCTCCGACTCAACACGCGAACGAAACATGCCCCGATTCTCTCACAGACACTGGTACTGAAATTGGTAGGGGGGGCAGTCTCAACAAATCGTGGGTTGTTGCGAGTGTCATGCGCGCATGAGTAAAAAAAGGTTAAGGCCGTTCGACCCCATCTCTACCCTTATCATTGACCGGACCGGAATCGGAGCATCGAAGCTATGTCTCGATTGGCCACACGCGCTGCGGCGGTTTTTCCCGCGGGCTCTAACGGCGAGTTCAATTTGCCGCCCGAGCTAGCAATTGTCATTCGCCGTGGACTAGGCTGCGAGCTGTGGGACGATGAGGAGCGACACTTCTACGACTTTTCGATGGGTTGGGGTTCGGCGCTGGTGGGCCATGCCCGGCCCGAAGTGGTCGATGCCGCGCAGCGTCGCGCGCCGCTGGGGGCGAACTTTGCCTACGTGACCGAAGAATCGCTGCTATTGGCCGAAGAGTTGGTGCGGCTCAGCCCGGCGTGCGACGCAGTGCGGTTTTGTGCCTCGGGAACCGAGGCGACGATGTATTGCCAGCGGCTTGCGCGGGCGTTGACCAGCCGACCCGCGATCCTCAAATTCGAAGGGGCCTATCACGGCGCCAACGAAGTGGGGGTGACCAGTCTATTTCCCACCTCGGCACCCAACTTTCCACATCCGGATCCCTCCAGTGCGGGCATCGCGGCGCTGGTGGCCGACAGTGTGCTGGTCGCGCCGTTCAATGACCTGGAGAGGACCGCCCGAATCGTCGCTGAATCGGCCGACCGTCTCGCGGCCGTAATCGTCGAGCCACTGCAGCGGTGTGTTCCGCCGCTACCGGGGTTTCTGCAGGGACTGCGACAACTTTGCGACCAATATAAGGTGCTGTTGATCTTCGACGAAGTCGTTACTGGTTTTCGCCTGGCCTATGGCGGAGCGCAGGAATATTACGACGTAGTGCCCGACCTGGTGGCGTATGGCAAGGCGCTGGGGGGCGGCTACCCGATCGGCGCGTTCGGCGGTCGGGGCGACATTCTGGACCTGGTGCGCGAGGACCGCCTTGGTCACGACGGCTACGTGTGGATGGCTTCGACCCTGGGCGGCAATCCGATTTCAGCCGCGGCCGCGCGAGCGTCCCTGACGGTGCTACGGCAAGAGGGAGTCTATCCACGGCTCCACGCCCTAGGCCGTTATCTCCGCGAACAGATTGCGGCGGTCCTCGAGCGGCACGGCATCGAGGCCCAAACGATCGGCGACGGACCGTTGGCCCAAGTGATATTTTCGAACAGGCCCGTCACTGATTACCGCTCGTCGCAACAGGGCGACAGGGCACGAGGCCGTGCAGTGATGCTCGATCTTTTCCGCCAAGGTATCTTTCTCAACCCAATGGGTACCAAGTTGTACCTATCGCTGGCGCACGACGAGCGGATTTGCGACATCTTCTGTCAGCGATTAGATGCGGCACTCATTGCCACCGGGTGAGGAACTCGTAGCCCTCACATCGTCGGATCCGCATCCACCAGCAACCCACGAACCGAGTGGGTAACCTGTAGTGCTCGATGGCAAGTTTCCATCAACGGCATGACTTTCCGGCACGAGAGCAGGCGGTGTCATCTACCAGTGGTCAGATAGGATTCTTAAGAATTAGTGCGGTTCCCATGAGTTCTTGGAATCGCATGGCGAGCACTTCATGCCGACTCGGCGACCGACGAAGCAACCGTGCGGCGTTCGAGAATCAGGACGGTTCGTCCTTACGCATTTAGCCATCCGGTTTCGGTCGACGTGACCGACGCTACAATCAGGAAGACCACGCTCAAGTTGTCGACAGAGCAGGTCATCAACTTATTGAGCCGCAGTCGCCATGAACAAACGGTTTACGCCTGATGGTCGAACGAATCGCGAGCGAATGCTGGCCGGGGATCAGTACATGTGTGACGATCCACAATTGATCCGCGAAGGAAACCGCGCCGCGGACCTCTACGCCAAATACAACGCGACGCCGGCCAACGATCAGAGTCAACGTGATCGACTCCTGCTTGAACTGCTGGGCAGCGTTGGCGCAGGCACCGTGATTCGACCACCGTTTTATTGTGACTACGGCTATAACATTTTTGTTGGCGCGCGATCATTCGCCAATTGCGGGCTGATGGCGCTCGACGTCGCCCGCATCACGATCGGCGACGATGTGCAGATTGGCCCGCACGTGCAACTACTGACGCCGACCCATCCGCTGGAAGCAGAACCGCGGCGGGCCAAGTGGGAAAGCTCTCAACCG